>JAGTUV010000405.1 GCA_018224305.1 Gemmatimonadota bacterium | reverse complement strand
TAACGCCATAGGGTAAGCTGCGAGCCTCGCCAGCGCCCTCATATCTGAACTGTGATACGAGTTGCTACCAGCTACTTCACACCGACTGGTCTGCTCGACAGCTTCACCCAACGTTATGCCGTCCACCGAAGGCGGCGTGTGCGCGGAAGGCTGCTAATCGCATATTACCACTTGGTCAAGATACACCAGCAGCGAATCGCTCACACCGGCTCGGACACGGATCACGCCTTCGCCGCCAGAATAGCCGACCATGCCGACCATGATCCGATAAACGCCCGCTTCAACCGCGACTTCAGCTTCTCCGCTACTGTCCGTTACAACGTGGAACGGCGCCCCAGCAGGCAGCTCACGGTGCGATCCGGAGTCCAGCCTGTGTGTAAGGCGAATCGAAACCCCGTTCAGAAGTATGTCGGGTTCAACGCTCCTGGAGTTTGGGTGCGTACGGGCTCTGACTACAATGCGTGGCAGAGAGGCGGTGGGCTGCACCGTGTCCTCGACGCCGTATAGGTGAAGCACCTGCGCCGGACATGAGAACGAAGCCCATACAGGCGGCGGGGTGTCATAGTGCGGACTATGCAACACCATACGGCCGCTGCGCGCATCAAAGGCAGGGATCTGGCCTTCGACCGCGGTGTTCGCGAGCGCGCTGGCGATAAGCGCTAAGCAGTAGGTGCATTTCATAAAGTTCTGAGTGGAATCATCGCGAGTCGTGGACGGCATAACGCTGTATGTACTGAACAATCCTACACCCCCACCCCGCACAGCACGCAACAACCGTCAAACTCGGAGCGACACTAAAGCACCACCACACCCCAATGTAGCCCGAAGCGGTCGGCGGGATAGGCTGTGAGTGTGACGCGGTAAGAAGGAGGAATGAGGCGCCCCAATCCATTTCCGCGCGTTGGGCTGCGACGCAGGCAACTTAATATGGTCGCGTGGAACGCTGGAACGCCTTGTCGCACACTGCAGCGGGCGCTGCGCCGCGCTGGTGATAGGTTGCACAGGCACCGGGTGTTAGCGGAGGGGGAGGCCTGGCTGGCTCCGGCTCCGGCTCCGGTGTCCGTGGCGGTTCGGAAGCAGACCTGTATGGCAGGGTCGCGGGGGGCACCCCTTTCTGAGACGGCACGATCGCGGATCCGAGCGCCTCGGTCAGTTGCGCGACGACTCCGCCGACTCTTCAACGCTCCTCCACCAGTTCGGCGACGCCTGCGGACCGCTAACCGTCGAGCAGCAGCGAGTCGAGCGGGCTCCTGACGCCGGGGCCGCCGTTCAACACGTGCGTATAGATCATCGTCGTCTCGACCTGGCGGTGGCCGAGCAGTTCCTGGATCGTGCGGATGTCGTAGCCGGCCTGTAGCAGATGCGTCGCAAACGAATGCCGGAAGGTGTGACACGTCGCGCGCTTGGTGATGCCGGAGGCGCGAACTGCCTGTGATACGGCGCGCTGGACGGACGACTCGTGGAGATGGTGACGTCGCTGCTGACCGGACTCCGGATCGGTATGGCGGCGCACAGCCGGAAACAGCATCTGCCACGCCAGCTGACGCCCGGCACCGGGCATCTTGCGCTCGAGACCGGGAGGCATCGCTACCCAGCCGGCGCCGAGGTCGCGGTCCCGTTTGTGTCGCTCGCCAACGCGGTCGATCTGGCGCGCTATGTCTGCGCGGAGCGCGGCGGGCAGCATGGTCACGCGGTCGTCGCCGCCCTTGCCGCCGCGGACGACGATCTCGCGACGCTCGAGCTGGATGTCCTTCACCCGCAGCGTGAGTGCTTCCATCAGCCGCAGGCCGGATCCATAGAGCAGGCTGGCGACGAGTCGCTGCTGGCCGCTCATCTCGCCCAGGACGGCGCCGACTTCGTCGCGCGTGAGGACGATGGGAAGACGCCGGGGCCTGTGCGGTCGCACGATGCCGGCGACCGGTTCGATCGGTAGCCCGAGCACCTCGCGATAGAGGAACAGCAGTGCGCTCGCGGCCTGGCTCTGCGTCGATGCGCTGACGCCCTGCGCGGCGGCGAGGTCGGTCAGGAATGCGGCGACAGCGGCACCATCGAGCTCCTCCGGATGGCGTCGCCCGTGGAACAGCACGTAGCGACGGATCCACCCTACGTACGCCTCCTCCGTCCGCGGGCTGTACTGCCTCGCCCGGATCGCCTGGCGCACCTGCTGGAGTAGCTTCGGCCGGTTGCCGGCCCTGGGATCTGCGCGTTTCGCCGTCATTCGGTGCGCTGGTGGACATGCATGCCAGCGATCAGGATGCGCAGATCGGCGGGGCGGCTCCATGGCGCGACGGGACCGGATCGGCGGCGACGGACCGGACGCACTTCGTGCCTCTCAGTCACAGTCGCATCATGACCGTTCGGCCGGCACGTTGGGGTGCGAACTGCCGCATCGCACCCGCGACGCGGCGAATGCGCGGGGCGGGTGCGAACGGCTGCACTGCTGCTGCTTTACCGCATATGACCGGCTCGCTCGTTACCGAGCGGCGCGTAGCTGGGCTGCTGTTTTCTCGCGAGCGAAACGTACGATCGGGGCGTGACAGAACTGCTCGATCAGCGGCGTTGGGCAGGACGCCGGCCGTCGAGGCAGAGATAGCAAAATGGCTCGGTCGCGACGCGGGCGTCAACCACCTTGCGCGGCGTCTGCGCGGGCGGCGCGTCGGGCGGCGGGATTGCCAGCCGCGGCGCGGGCGGCCTACCTTCGCGACTGACAACCAATTCCACGGCAAGGACCGGCACGGATGACGGAGGAAAGCGCACTTCACCTGGGTGAGGACCTGGACGAGGCAGGGGCGCGGAACGGGCGCCCGACCCTCATCGAGCCGGGACACCTGACCACCCACGGTGTCATCCTCGGGATGACCGGCTCCGGGAAGACGGGGCTCGGCATCGTGATGCTGGAGGAGGCGCTGTCGCGCGGCATTCCGGCGCTGATCCTCGACCCCAAAGGGGACATGGGCAACCTGCTGCTCAACTTCCCGTCCCTGCAAGCCGGGGATTTCCGACCGTGGATCGATGAGGCGGAGGCGACACGCTCAGGACAGTCGCCGGACGAGCTGGCGGAGGCGACTGCGGCACGGTGGCGGAAAGGACTCGCGGACTGGGACGTGACCTCCGACGCAATGCGCCGGCTCGGACTGAATACGCGGTTCACGATCTTCACCCCGGGATCGACGGCGGGAGTGCCGCTGGATGTCGTCGGCTCGCTGAAAGCGCCCGAGGGCGACACGGACGCGGAGACGAGGGCGGACGAGATCGATGGGTTCGCTTCCGGCCTGCTCGCGCTGATCAACCGCGCTGGTGACCCGCTGTCGAGCCCGGATCACATCCTGATCGCCAACCTGATCGCGCACGCGTGGGAGTCGGGGCGCGATCTCGATCTGGCATCGCTCATCGCACAGATCGCGAATCCGCCGATCCGCAAACTGGGCGTGTTCGAGCTCGACACGTTCATGCCGCCAAAGGATCGCATGTCGCTCGCAGTGCAGCTGAACGCGTTGCTCGCTTCGCAATCGTTCGCAGCATGGATGACGGGCGTGCCGCTCGACATCCAGCGCATGCTCTACGACGACGACAACCGTCCGCGCGCCGCCATCCTCTACCTCGCCCATCTCTCCGAGCCGGAGCGACAGTTCATCGTGACACTCGTCATGTCACGGATGGTCGGATGGATGCGCACGCAGCCGGGTACGTCCGACCTGCGTGCGCTGATCTACATGGACGAGGTCGCGGGCTTCGCACCGCCTACCGCACAGCCGCCCTCCAAGAAGCCGATCCTCACGATATTCAAACAGGCGCGCGCACACGGCATTGGGATGGTGCTCTCCACACAGAACCCCGTGGACCTCGACTACAAGGCGATGTCCAATGCGGGCACGTGGATCGTCGGACGACTTCAGACGGAACGCGACAAGGCACGCGTGCTCGAGGGCATGCGCTCCGCCGCGGGCGACGTCGACATCAACACGATCGATGCGATGATCGGTGGGCTCGGACAGCGGCAGTTCCTGCTGCACACCGCACGCGGCGGCGCGCCCCGGCGTTTCACTACACGCTGGGCAATGTCGTTCCTGCGCGGACCACTCACCCGTGTCGAGATCGAACGGCTGATGCGCGACGATCCGGACCGCATCGCGGCGATGGGTGGAGCGGCTGCAACGACGCGCGGCGCGGCTGCAGGTGTCGGCACTGCCGCAGGTGCAGACACGGCCGCGGGTGCTGGCCAGACCGCAGGTGGCGGCGCGGGTCCAGGGACCGCGGCCCCGGGCGGACGCGCGAATGCACTGCGACACGATCAGGTTACGATTGCGCCGGGTACGGCGGCGGGGGTGGCGGTGCGGTATCTGGATCCGGGTGCGCCGTGGTCGCAGGAGATCGGCGCACAGCCGGGGAGCGCATACCTGGAAGCGTCCATCGCGGCACGCGTGCACCTGCGCTACGACGACACTGCGACGGCTGTCGATCACACGGAGACGTACGAGTGCATCCTGTTTCCACTGGGGGAGCCGGCACGGCCGGAGAACGCGCGCGTCGTGGACTATGACGAGCGCGACCTGCGCACGGAGCCGCCGGTACACGCGGTGTATACGCTGCCGGCAGCAGCCATCGACAAGGCGGCGTACTTCCGCACGTTCGAGAAGCAGCTGAAGGATCACCTGCAGCGCACGCTGACGACGGAAGTGTTCGCGAACGCCGCACTGAAGATGTACTCGCGCGTGGGCGAGTCGCGCGATGAGTTCGTGGCGCGGTGTAGCGCTGCGGCGGCGGAACGCGCCGACGCGGATGCGGCATCCATGCGCGACAAGGTGGAGGCGAAGCTGCAACGGCTCGAGAAGCAGCAGCGCACGGCCGAGCATCGCGTGCGCGAGTTGACCGTGGACACGAAGCAGCGCTTTCAGCAGGAGATCGTTGCCGGAGCGGGACAGCTGCTCTCGGCGTTCCTGGGCGGGCGCCGGAACGTGCGCTCGCTGTCGGGCGTCGCATCACGGCGCGGCATGACGCGGCGCACTCAGGAACGGCTCGACACGGCAAAGAACAAGTCGGAGGACGTAGGCGAAGAGATGCAGGGCATCGAGGAGCAGCTCGCCGATGACCTCGTCGCACTCCACGAGAAGTGGGAGGCGAGCGCGAACGAGATCGAGACGAAGGCGATTCCGCTCGAGAAGAACGATATCACGGTCGAGGAGGTCGTGCTGCTGTGGGTGCCGGTCGAGCCCTGAGCAGTTGATGACGAGGGGCCGGCTGCGTAAAACGCGCCGGCCCCTGCTGCATCGTATTCCCGTGACGGGGTACGCACTACGGCATCAGCACCGCATCGATCACGTGGATGATCCCGTTCGATGCCTCGACATCCGT
>JAGTUV010000404.1 GCA_018224305.1 Gemmatimonadota bacterium | reverse complement strand
GTATCGTCACCACATGCCGCGACCAGCAGCACGCCGGCCAGACCCATGGCCAGCCTCTTCGCATGGAAATAGTTCATCACGTTTCTGCACCTCTGTGGAATGAAAAACCTCGTGCACTCCGCACGATGCATTCAATTAAACGCGGCCGGATAACGAAACGAGCCTGTGGTTATCACAGGCTCGTAACGATTGTATGCTGCTGCGGGTGCCGACGTGCCGGCGGCGCGCATCAACCTGGTTGTTTGCGCACCGCGTCCGGCACGTCATTCACGACATCACTGCCGCCATGACAATCCCAGCGACATACTGCGACCCGTGCGGTAGTAGACACGCTGCAGCTCACCCTGCGTGACCTCGTACGGTGAGTCGAGCAGGTTCCGGAAGTCCAGCTTCGCGGCGACACCCAGAAGCTCCGGGAATCGCAGCGACAGGTCCAGTCCTGGACGCGGCGCCTCCACCATGTCCGGCACCGTCTGGCCGGACGGCCGTGCATTGATGATCCGTTCACCGACCACGTTGAACAGCAGCGTGGCGCTGGCACCGTTGACCGGCGATGACCACGTGAGCCCTGCGTTGACGACGTACGGCGACTGCCCCGTCATCGCCCGTGCTCCGTCCTCCGGGTTGCCGGTGTCGATCTCGCTCTTCATGGCCGTCGCGTTGGCCAGAGCATGCAGCGTCTCCAGCGGCTGCCACAGGAAGCCCAGGCTCCGCCTGGCCTCCACCTCGACGCCATAGTTCATCGCGCTGACTGCGTTCTCGAACCACAGCGAGTTCGTACCCGACCGACCCTGGTAGCGCGGCTCGATCGGCTTGTCGAATCGCTTGGCGAACACGCCTAACGACAGCATCTCGCCGGCCGATGGATACATCTCCCAACGCACGTCGTAATTCTGGATCAGCGTGCGCTCCAGGTCCGGGTTGCCGCAGCGCTGCTCATCGCCGAGACCCGCCCGGTAGCAGATCGGCGCCATCTCGCGATACTCCGGCCGCGCCAGCGTCTGCGTAGCCGACAGGCGCAGCTTCTGCGATCCGGTCAGATCGATGTTCAATGCGAGCGACGGCAGCACGTCCGTATAGGACGGGTCGGTGACGCCCTCGTTGCCGAGCACGTCCTGGTAGCGCACTTCCGTCTCCGAGTTCTCGATGCGCGCGCCGCCCACGAACTGGAGCCACGGCGCGATCGACCACTCGACCATCGCATAGGCCGCCGCGATCCGCTCGTCCGCGCCATAGTTGCCGCCGGCATTGTAGATGCCCAACCCGAAGATCTCCTCGCCGTTCTGTGAATAGCGGCCATCGAAGATCTGCTCACCCTTGAGCTGCCAGCGGGAATCCGTCGGCGCCCACTCTCTGCTGTAGATCGAGTACCCGTTGTCGTACGCCGACCGCTCCGCCGTGCGGTACAACCCGCCGAATCGGAGCGAGCGCGACGAGCCGCTGCCGAGATCGACGCGATAGTTGGCCGATGCCTCGAGCGCATCTTCGGTCAGCCCGCCGAACGCGCGGAACGCGCCCTCCTGGTTGTACCAGATCGGCGTCTCCGGATCGAGCCAGGTGACGAACTCGGAGCGATCCGGCTCCTGCCGCGAGACGGCGGACGTGCTGAGCGACCAGTCGAGCCGGTGGCTGCGTCCGAACTGATGCTGGAGCTGGAGCTGATGCGCGCGGACGGAACGCTCAATGTAGCGCAGTCGCTCGATCTGGATGTTCGTGCCGTGGTTCTCGTAGAAGCCCGTCTCGAAACGCGCCTCGTTGTCAGCGGAGCGGTTGTAGGTGTTGTTCAGCAGGACGCGGCTGTGCGTGCCGAGCATCGTGCTCACGTTCAGCAGTCCGCCGAGCAGCACGCTCCTGCGGCCGATCTCGCCTTCGAAGATGTCGCCCTCGACGTTCTCCCGCCGCGCGTCGATGTTCGCCTCATCGCTGGTCGAATACGTGCCGGATACGAGGTAGCCCACGTCGCGACCGAGGAATGCGTCCGTCCCGCCCAGCGACAGGCCCAGCGAAGTGCTCGGCGTGCCCGTCCGGTTGTTGACCGACCACGTGTTGCGCAACGCGTTCACCATCTGGTTGGTCTGGTGGCCGGGAGACGGCGCCTGCGTCTCCTGCACTACAGTGGGTAGCGACCTCGGCGCCGTCGCGTCCGCACGCCACTCGCCGCCCGCGCTCGGGGCCATCGGCAGAGTCCTGCCCGTCGTCACGCTGTTCACGCCCTGTGACACCGAAACCGTCATCTGCCGTGTGCCCGGATACTCGCGCGTCTGGATGTCGACCTGCGCACCGCTGAAGTCGCCCGGCAGGTTCGGCGTGAACGTCTTCGCAGTCGTGATCTGCTGGAGCAGCCCCGAAGGGAACAGGTCGAGCGGCACCATCTTGCGCTCCGGCTCCGGGCTCGGGATGCGCGTACCGTTGAGCGACGTCGTCGTGTATCGCTCGCCGAGTCCGCGCACGAACACGAACTTGCCCTCCTGCACCGTCGCGCCGCTGACGCGCTGCACCGCCGCGGCCGCGTCACCGTCCGGGCTCCGCGCGATCTGCTCCGATGAGATCGCGTTCATGATTCCCGACGCATTGCGCTGCATGTCGAGCGCGCGGTTGACGCTGCCGCGCTCCGCTGACGCCGAGACTTCAATGGCAGCGAGCGCGACGGCCGCAGGGTCCAGCGTGATGTTCTGCTCCGTCGCAGCGCCGTCCCGCACCACGACGTCCGTCACGTTCTTCACGCCGTAGCCGATGGTCTCCACACGCAGCGTCACCGTACCTTCCGGCACCTCGTGAAGCATGAACCGGCCGCCCACGCCGCTGAGCGTGCCCACACCCGCGCCTTCGACTTCTATGCGCACGTTCGTCAGGCCGTTACCCGACTCCGAGTCCACGACCCTGCCGACGATACGGCCATTCCCCTGCGCAGCTGCCTCTGCCGCACCCGCAGCGAACAGCGCAACCATGAGAAGCGCCCTCAGCACGTACGTCCCCGAACGAATCATTGTCATCGTGGTGTTACCGGTGTTAGAGGTACAGGCGGCACTGCCGAACGGACACCGCGCCCGCCTGATCCGACACCCGGAAGCTAGGTGGCGCCAATCTCGATAACGGCACAGGACCGTAACGAATCCGTCACACACACGGTCAGCCATACCGTTTGTACGCCGCTCCGCCAAACCCCGCGTAGCGCCGCTCGCTTGCCCCTGCCTAGCGCCGCCGCTTGCCCCTGCGTAGCGCCGCTCGCTTGCCCCTGCGTAGCACCGTCGCTTGCCCCCGCGTAGTGCCGCTCGCTTGCCCCCGCCATCGCGTTGGCATAGACTCGCGTGCGTCACAGGCGCAGGCGCACGTACCCGCGAGGATCGGCCCGGTCATGAATCAGGGAACTGACGTCGACATCGACGAGCTGCGCGAGGCATGGTGGCTGCTGTCCATCGAGGACCGCCTCGCCGGCTTCCGCATGCTCGATGCGGGCGCGGCCGGCGAGTTTTTCTCCGACCTCGATCCCCACGATCAGGCGGCGCTGCTGCTCGCCCTCCGTACCCAGGAGCGCCGGACGTGGCTGCGCCACCTGGCCCCGGACGACGCCGTCGACCTGCTCCAGGAGGTCGATGACGACGAGCGCGCCGGCCTGATCACGCTCCTCGACCACGCCACCCGCCGCGAGGTCACCGTCCTCCTCGCGTACAAGGAGGATGAGGCCGGCGGACTCATGTCCTCGCGCTTCGCGCGCCTGCGCCCGGACATGACCATCGATGAGGCCGTCGGCTACCTGCGCAGGCAGGCCGTCAGCAGCGTCGAGCTGGAGACCTTCTACTACATCTACGTGCTCGACGCCGCCCAGAGGCTGCTCGGCGTCGTCACGTTCCGCTCGCTCTTCTCCGTCGCCGGATCACGCCTCGTGCGCGACATCATGCGCGACGATGTCGTCACCGTGCACGAGGAGATGGACCAGGAGGACGTCGCACGACTGTTCGCCGAGTACGACCTCATTGCACTGCCCGTCGTAGATCCAGACGGCCGCATGAAGGGTATCGTCACCGTTGACGACATCGTCGACGTCGTCGAGGAGGAAGCGACGGAGGATGCGCACAAGTTCGGCGGCCTCGAGGCCCTCGAGCTGCCCTACCTCCGCACCAGCGTCTTCTCTCTCATCCGCAAGCGCGCCGGCTGGCTCATCTTCCTGTTTCTCGGCGGCATGCTCACTGCCACCGCGCTCGGTCAGTTCGAGGACAGCATCGCGGCACTGTCCTTCCTGACCCTGTTCATCCCACTCATCATCGCCAGCGGCGGTAACTCCGGCTCCCAGGCATCGACCCTCGTCATCCGCGCCATGGCCGTGGATGAGGTCCGGCTGCGCGACTGGTGGCGCGTCGCGCGTCGCGAGGTCGCCACCGGCGTCGCACTCGGGGCCGTCCTCGGTGCCATTGGATTCGTCCGCGTCTTCTTCTTCCCCGGCGCAATTGCGGAACTCGGACAGAATGCCGTTCTGCTGATGGGACTGACGATGACCATCAGTCTCCTCGGGGTCGTGCTCTTCGGCACCCTCGTGGGGTCGATGCTGCCTTTCCTGCTCAGGCGGGCAGGGCTCGATCCCGCATCCGCTTCGGCGCCTCTCGTGGCGACGCTCGTCGATGTGACGGGGCTGCTCATCTACTTCTTCACAGCGTCCTATCTGCTCCGCGAGTTCTTCGGAACCTGACGGCCGGGGGAGGTGCCGGTGGGAGGTCCGCCTCCGTCGCAGGCCGCGTAGGCAGCGCAGGCAGCGTAGGCAGCGCAGGCAGCGCAGGCAGCGCAGGCAGCGCAGGCGGCCGCTACAGTTTCGTCCCGCTCAGCTCCAGCACTCTCTTCAGCTGCTCTTCCGTCACGCGCTGCACTGCCACGCGTGGCATCCGCACGAACGACATTCCGCTCAGCACTTCGTCGCCTTTGAGCTCGGAGAGCGGCAGCGACCGCGCAAGCGACTTCACGGGCTCCACGTCGACGACCACACGGTCCGCCGCCCTGGGATCGGGACGGTGCTCGCCGGTGACGCGCGCAACGCCGATGAGCGCCTTGTCCGGCGACGTGTGATAGACCAGCACCGTGTCACCCTTCTCGCACGCGCGCAGGTTCCGTTGCGCCTGTGCGTTCTTCACACCGTCCCACATCGCGGTGCCGGCCTTGTCGAGATCCGCCCATCCGTAATCGTCCGGATCGGCGAGGAACACCCATGCATTCGCCATCACGCATTCGCCTTGCTGTCGGTACCGCTGTATTCCGCGCAGCATGCGCGGATCTCCTCCTCCGTCAGCACGCGGTCCGTGCGCTTCGCGAGCTCGAACACGTGCTGAGCCAGACCCTCATCCGCTGCATCGAAACCATGGGCGCCCAGCCAGTGCTTCACGTTGGACATTCCGCTCACGTGACTGATCTCGATGCGTTGCACGAGACCGAATGTCGCGGCGGGCACGCCGGAGTACACGCGATCGACCAGCCAGTCATCGCCCTTCTGCTGCGCCTTGATGATCGCGGCCGCATGCACGCCCGTGCCGGTGCGGAACGCATCTTCTCCGAATACCGGATAGCTCGGCGGCACCGGCACGCCGGTGGCCCGGGAAACCGCCTGCACGTAGTCCGGCAGCCGCGACAGATCGTTGCGATGCATGCCGAGCAGATGCAGGTTGACGAGCAGCAGGTCCATCTCCGTGTTGCCGACACGTTCGCCGATGCCCAGACCGGTGCCGTGCACTCGATCGACGCCGGCCTCGATGGCCGCGAGCGTGTTCGCGATGCCGAGCCCGCGGTCGCGGTGCCCGTGCCAGTCCAGCTTCACGTTCTCGCCGCTCGGATCGATGACTTCCGTGCGGATGAACCGGACGAGCTGGCGCACGCCGTGCGGCGTCGCATGACCGACCGTATCCGCCAGACACAGGCGCTGCGCGCCGCATTCGATGGCGAGCGTGTAGAGGGCCTTCAGCGTCTCCGGCCGCGCCCGCGTCGTGTCCTCCGTCACGAACATCACCGTCAGCCCCTCGCCGACGGCAAAGCGGACTGCGTCCTCCGTCGCGGTCAGCATGCGCTCGAGCGTCCAGTCCTCGGCATACTGCCGGATCGGCGACGAACCGATAAACGTGCACGCCTCGATCGGCACGCCCGTCGCCTGTACCACCCGCGCGATCGGCTCGATGTCCGCACGCACCGTCCGCGCGGCGCAGTTGGCGGCGATCGGCAGCCGCGCATCCGCGATCTCGCGCGCCAGCGCCATGACATCCCCCTCCGCACGCGGGCCGGCGCCCGGCAGCCCGATATCGGCGGTATGGATGCCCAGCTCGCACATCAGGTGCAGGATCTCGATCTTCGCGTGGATCGGCGGGTCCGTTACGGAGGGGCACTGCAGACCGTCGCGCAGCGTCTCATCATCCAGCTCCACCGGGGTGAGCCGGGAATAGTCCACCGCGTCGCCGGCCGTATTCCAGTCGTGGATCAGGTCCTGCTGCTGCATGGGGCCTCGCCTGATTGGACGTGATGTCGCAAAATGGTCACCGTTCCGCGAGCTTGTCAAACTGCGGCCCGGTCCTGGAGGATAATGGCGGAATCGACGACAGTGGAAATGTCCGGCGCGTTCGAAACGGCGCGCGCCCGGATCCTGGCTAGCGACGGCCTGACGCTTCAGCACATGTGTGATGCTGCACGCGTGGCTGCACCGAGCGGGAGCGAAGGTGAGCGCGGACGCTGGTTCGCCGATCGCCTGCACGAGCTGGGATTGTCGCCCATGACGGATTCGGTCGGCAACGTGCACGCGCTCACGCCGTCAGCGGACGTGCATGCGCAGCGGCTCGTGGTCGCGGCGCACCTCGATTCCGTGTTCGACGCCAGCACGAAGCTCGACATCCGCCGCGACGGCGACCGCCTGACCGGGCCGGGCATCTCCGACAACGCCCGTGGCCTCGCCGGTCTGATCGCCCTCGCGCGCGGCCTGCAGGCCGCGGGCTGGCCCACTGCACGGCCGGTCGCGCTGGTGGCGACGGTAGGTGAAGAGGGAGCCGGGGACCTGCGCGGTGTCAAACACTACATCGCCCACAATGCGGAGCGAACGGCAGCGTTCATCGCACTCGACGGTGCCGGCGCTGCGCGCATCATCACGGCCGGTGTCGGATCCCGGCGACTGCGCGTCACATTCCGCGGACCGGGCGGCCACTCATGGTCGGACTGGGGCGTTCCGAACGCGATCCATGCGGCCGGCCGCGCGATCGCGGCACTGACGTCGCTGCGGCTGCCTGCCGCGCCGCGCACGACTCTCAGCGTAGGCCGCATCGGCGGCGGTACGACGATCAATGCGATACCGGACGAAGCATGGTTCGAGGTTGACCTGCGCAGCGAGGCCGTTGCACCGCTCCAGGACCTCGAGCGCGGGGTGCGCGACCTGATCGAGCGCGCACGCCAGGCGGAGGCGCGCACTCGCGAGTTGCATGTCGACGTGACGGTGTTCGGTGACCGGCCCGCCGGCCGCACGGCGGAATCCGATCCGCTCGTGGCAGCCGCGGTCGCGGCCACGCGCAGTATCGACCTGGAACCACAGCTGGCCAGCTCCAGCACGGATGCGAACGTGCCGATGGCCGCGGGTATCCCGGCGATCGCGATCGGTGCGGGCGGCGATGCCGGCGGCACGCACACGCTGCGTGAGTGGTACGACAATGCGGGTGGAACCGCCGGTCTCGAGCGCGCACTCAGGGTCGTGCTCGAGACCGCAGGCATTGCGGAGACCTTACGTGACGGTTGACCGGCCGCCATCGACGGCCGGTCAACCGCTGCGAGCGCTGCGAACGGTGACAGACAGATCTTACTTCGAGCCGTCCACCTGCGAGTCATTCCCGATCGAGACCACGCCGTTCACGCCTCGTACGGTCACGTTGTCGCCGATCATCGAGTCGTGCAGGTCCGAGTCTTCGATCGTGGTCGATGCACCGATCACGCAGTCGCGCAGCTTCACATTGCGCAGCACGCTGCCCGTCTCGACCGTCACGTTCGGTCCGATCTCCGAGTTCTCTACCGTGACGCCTTCCTCGATGCGCACGGGATCCGAGATGCGTGAGTCCAACCCGCCATCCGGCCTGCGGTCGCGACCGTTCTCCAGCAGATAGCGGTTCGTGTCGATCAGCGTCTCGAGCTGACCGCAGTCGTACCAGCCGGTCACTTCCTCGACGCGGATCTTCGCGCCGTGGTCGATCATGTACTGGAACGCGTCGGTGAGGTAGTACTCACCCGACTTGCCCTTCGGTCCGACCATCGTGGCGCGAATGCCCTCGAACAGCAGCTTCCAGTCGCGGATGTAATAGAGCCCGATGTTCGCCAGCTTCGAGATCGGGTCGGTCGGCTTCTCCACGATCCGCTTCATGCTGCCTTCATCGTCCTTCACGATCACGCCGAAGCGCTGATAGTCCTCGACCTCCTTCGCCCATATCACGCCGGCATAATCCTCCGGCAGCCGCTTGACGAGGGAGAGATCCGCATCGAAGAGCGTATCGACGAAGATGATGAGGCAGTCGGAATCGACGTACTCCTCTGCCAGCTGGACCGCGCCGGCCGTCCCGTTCTGCACGGGCTGCTCGACGAAGTGCGCCGTGAAGTCGCTGTACTCGCTGCCGATGTAATCCTCGATCTTCTCCTTCAGATACCCCGTGATGAACACGGCCTCATCGACGCCCAGCTCGCGCAGATCGTCGAGGATGTAGCTCATGACGGGGCGGCCGCCCACATGCAGAAGAGGTTTCGGCGTCGTATAGGTGTGAGGCCGGAGCCGCGTGCCCTTGCCTGCGAGTGGTATGATGACTTTCACGTTGACGTCCTGTTCTGAGGCGCGGATTCGTGGGAGCTTCTCAATGATCTGTCGGGCGCCTGAAGACGGGCGCTTCACCTGCCATTCACCAGCGATACCGGCCTCGCCCGCAGGATCCGAGGATCACGAGGGGCCCGGCAGCGGTATAGGAGGCGCAACGCCGCTCCCCTGTGGGGCGCGCGGCGAAGATAGCAATTCCCGAGCCCCGGTCAAACGCGGGCGGGCCTGCTCGGCGGCCGAACGAGCCGCGGCGCGGCTCGGATCTCGCGGCACGGGGACTCGTGGAGTAGGTTGGCTGACGATCACAGGAGGCACATGATGAGACGGACGCTGTTTGCGGCGCTGGCCCTGCTTCTGCCTGGTACAGCGGCCGCGCAGGAATCGGTGGTACCGCCGCGCACGATATCGGTCAATGCGCAGGGCATGATCGAGCGCGAGCCGGAGCAGGGCGTGGTGCTGCTGGCAGTGGAGAGCGAGGCGACGGACGCGCGTGCGGCTGCAAGCGCCAACGCGGAGCGAATGACGCAACTCGTGGCTGCACTGCGCCGTGCCGGCGTTGCGGACCGTAACATCCGGACAACTTCATACGAACTGCAGCCCGAGTACCGGCGTCAGATCGAGCCGCGCAACGACCCGCCGCAGATTGCAGGCTACCGCGCAATCAACATGGTGCAGGTCACCGTGGACACCGTGACGGCGATGGGCCGCATCATCGATACTGCGATCAGCAGCGGCGCAAACCGCGTGGCGAACATCAGCTTCCGGCTGCGTGACCCGCACTCCGCACACATCGAGGCCGTCGCGATCGCCATGCGCAACGCCCGCCGCGAAGCCGAGGCGGTGGCCGAGGCGGCTGGAGAAAGGCTCGGGCCCGCACAGAGCATCAGTACCGGCGGCTACCATGCACCGCCGCCCACGCCGATGTACGCACGCGGCATGGAGATGGACATGGCCCAGGCGCAGACACCGGTCGAGACCGGAACGCTCACTGTCGTCGCGACCGTGAACGTGGTCTACCTGCTGGCAGGGCCGCGGTGACTTCGGGGCGCCGCCGCGGCTACGTGGAGACGACGCCTGACGCGTCGGATCCGCGGCTGCGCGGCCGCACGTATCCCGTTCCTTTCGAGGACGTGTGGCAGACTGCGCTGAAGCTGACGGACGGCGGCCTGTTCCGCTGGACGCGCCACGAGGCCAACGACCAGGAGGGTCTGATCCTCGCCTCGTCCCGGTCCCTCGCTGGCGCTGTCCACGACATCATGATACGCATCACGCTCGACAGTAACGCGCAGACACGCGTCGATGCCTCCGCCCAGGCCCAGAAGCCGCTCAGTGACTTCGGTCGCTCGAAACGACGGCTGCGCCGGTTCTTCCGCGCACTCGACCGCACGCTCGCACGGGCTGCCAACGACGCGCGGAAGGCCGCCGGCAAGGCCGCGTCATGAGGCTCGAAGCTGCACGCCATCACCGGCGCAGCACACTGCAACCCGAACGCGGCCGCGGCCGCTCAACGCGGCATAGTGTCGCAGGAGCCCTGATTCCGAAGTCATGAACGCAAGTCGAAGAAGTGCCCGAGCCGAAACGCTGCCCATCATCCCGCTGCGCAGCACCACAGTCTATCCGCTCGGCGTCATTGGCGTTCAGATCGGAATCCCCACGACCCTCGAACTTCTCTCGCAGCATCCGGAGGCCGGCCTCATCGCCGCCGTCGTCGTCGCCGAAGGCGGTCCTGACGAACCCGTCGACCCGAAGTCGCTCGCCAAGATCGGCGTCCGCGCGCGCGTGTCCGATCGCCTGAACCTGCCCGGCGGCACGGTGCAGCTCACGCTCCAGGGCGTCGAACGGATCAGCCTTTCGGACATCCGGGAGCACGACGGTTATTACGTCGGCACCGTGTCAGCCATCGAGGAGCAGCCGATCGATGAGGCCGCGGCGCAGGAGCTGATCGCGCGTATCCTGAACGCGCTGGAGATCCTGTCCTCCGAGGTCGAGCGCGTTCCGCGCGAGGTGCCGCGCATCCTGCGCATGAACCTCGCCGATCCCGGCCGCTTCACCGATCTCGTCGCGACACTGTCGAACTTCAGTGTGCAGGACAAGGATGCGATCGTGCAGCGCGTCAGTGTGCAGGAGCGGCTGGCCTACGCGCTGTGCCAGCTCGACAGTCAACTCGGGCGCGTGCGCCAGATCGCCTCCGATGAGGAGAGCCACACCGCAGAGCCGGACGCTGGCGCGCCGCAGACGCCCGCCGAACAGGCCGCAGACCTGCGCCAGCGCATCAAGATGATGCAATCGCAGCTCGGTGACATCGACCCGCTCGAACGCGAGGTCATCGACTCCATGCGACGCATCGAGGTCGCGGACATGCCCGCCCTCGGTGCGGCAGCCGCACGCACGGAAGTCGAACGGCTGCGCAGTGTCGGCGGGGTCGGGCCGGAGGCGAGCGAGATCCGCAGCTATGTCGACTGGCTCATTCACCTGCCATGGCGCAACACTGCGACCGACGGTCCCGAGGAGATCGATCTCGGCGCAGTCGAGACCGCCATGAATGATGCGCTGCTCGGCCTCGACGAGCAGAAGGAGCGGCTGCTCGACCACCTCGCGGTCGCGAAACTGCGCGGTGACCTGCGCGGACCCATCCCCTGCATCGTCGGTCCGCCCGATGTCGGCAAGTCATCGCTCGTAGCGGCGCTCGCGCGCGGGCTCGGTCGTCCGCTCGCCCGCGTCGACCTGGGCGGACGCGGCGAGGCCCAGCTCATTGGCACACGCCGCACGCGCACAGGCGCGCAGCCCGGCAAGATCGTCGGCGCTCTGCGCGACGTCGCATACCGCGACCCGCTGATCATGCTCCAGGAGATGGACGAGATCGGACTGGGCAAGGTCGAAGGCGATCCGATCGAGGCGATGGAGGAGGTCCTGGACTGGGAAAACCGCGTCGGCTTCGTCGACCGCTACATCGATCTGCCCGTAGACATCTCCGATGTCATGTTCATCGCGATCGCGCAGGACTTCTACCGCGTACCGCGAGACCTGCGCGAGTTGATGGTCGAGATCCGCATCGCCGGCTACACACCGGAGGAGAAACTCGAGATCGCGCGCCAGAAGCTCCTGCCGCAGCTCATCTCCGAGCACGGACTCACCGACGAGATCGAATTCAGCGACGAGGGTCTCTCGTTCCTGGCGTACGGCTATGCGCGCGACGCCGGCGTCGCGATGCTGCGCCGCTCTCTCGAGACGCTCCTCCGCACCCGTGCCCGCGCGCGCACCGCCGGTGATGACTCGCTCTGGATGATCGATCCGGAACGCATCGAGGAGATCCTCGGCCTGCCGCGCTACACGCCCACACCCGCCGAAAGTTCACCCGAAGTCGGCGTGGTTACCGGCCTCGCGTGGACGGCCGCCGGCGGCGAATTGATGTTTATCGAGGCTCTGCGCATGCCGGGTTCCGGCCGCCTCATCATCACCGGCATGCTCGGCGAAGTGATGCGCGAGTCCGTAAACGCGGCATACTCCTATGTGCGCAGCCGCGGCGAGGAACTGCGCATTACCGAGGAAGGCTTCCGCGAGAGCGATATCCACGTCCACTTCCCGGTCGGCGCCATCCCCAAGGATGGACCGTCCGCCGGCATCGCCGTCACACTCGCCATCGCGTCCACCCTCTCCAACCGCCCCGTCCGCCACGACATCGCGATGACGGGAGAGGTGACGCTGCGCGGTAAGGTCCTGGAGATCGGCGGCGTCAAGGAGAAGGTGCTCGCAGCGCACCGCGCCGGCCTCCGCGACGTCATCCTTCCGCGCGGCAACGAACGCGATCTGCGCGAGGTCCCGGAGGGCGTGCGCGAGGGTATCTCGTTCCACTTCGTGGAGCGAATGGATGAGGTGATTCAGCTCGCACTCTTCAACGGCAGGGCCAGCGTGTCGAAACCCGCGAAACGGGCCAGTCGCTCACGAAGCGCGAGGGCCGCCCGTCACAAGGAAGACTAGTGGACTGTCTCCATAGTTCCGCGGCATTCGAGCGCGCCTCCGCGCCGCTGGACACTGCAACGCGATTCCTTGCAGCCTTCCCCTCCCCCTACGAAGAGCCGATTGCGATGGGATGGTCCACGGGCCTCGGCACGAGTTCCTCCCCTTCGCTCTTGGCGACGATCGATGCAACGGTCAGGTCGCCGGTGACATTGACGGCGGTCCGCAGCATGTCGAGGATGCGGTCGACGCCGAGGATCAGTGCGATGCCCGTCTGCACGTGCGCACCGAGCCCTACCGACTGCAGCACGAGGATCAGGGTGATGATCCCTGCACTCGGCACTCCCGCCGCCCCGACACTGGCGAGGGTCGCGGTGAGCACGATCGTGAGCTGCTCGCCGACGCCCATCGGCACACCGTAGATCTGTGCAATGAACATCACGGCAACGGCCTGGTAGAGTGCCGTGCCATCCATGTTGATGGTGGCGCCGAGCGGCAGCACGAAGCTTGCCGTCTCGCGGGACACACCGAGCTTCTCCTGTGCGACCTCCATGGTCACGGGAAGCGTCGCGCTCGAGCTGGATGTGGAGAAGCCGACGAGCGGCGCCTCCAGGATGCGCTTCATGAACACGATCGGGCTCATGCCGACGACGAAGCGGACGAGACTCATGTACGTGATGGTCACGTGCAGCAGCAGCCCGCCGGTTACCACCAGGCAGTACAGCGCCAGCGAGCGCAGCAGGTCGAGGCCGAATGTCGAGACGACCGACCCGACCAGTGCAAAGACCGCGTACGGCGCCAGCTTCATGACCCAGTCGATCACGATCATGACGGCATCATTGACGCCGTTGAAGAAGGAGAGCACCGTGTCGCGACGGTCCTGCGCGACCAGGCTGACGGCCGCGCCGAAGATGATGCTGAAGATGATGAGCGGCAGCAGCTCGCCGTTGGCAGCGGCGGCGAACGGGTTGGTCGGGATCATGTTCATCAGCGTCTCGCCGACGCTCGGCTTCTCAGCGGCCATCGTCATACGTCCCGCCGCATCGTCGGCGAGGGAAGCCGCGATGGTGTCGCGCGTGGTCGGGTCGATTCGCGAGCCCGGTCGCACCACCTGGGAGAGGAGCAGGCCTATGATGACGGCGACAGCCGTCGTCATCAGGTAGATTCCGACCGTCTTGCCGCCGAGCCGGCCCAGCTTGCGGATGTCGCCGAGCGACGCCGTGCCCAGGATCAGGCTTGCGACGACGAGCGGGATGACGATCATCATGATCAGCCGGATGAACACCGTGCCGATCGGCTCGATCATCTGGAGCAGATCCTGCAACCAGGTGAGCCCGGCCCAGTTCGCAAACGTGCCGACCACGACGCCGGCCACGAGACCGATCAGGATTTTCGTGTAGAGCTGCACTGCGGACCTCCTGCGCTGGGTGCGCAGGGCGCACCGGGTTCAGCAGCCTCGCCTGGAGCCGGACGCGGCGAAGTTAGAGATGCGGCCCCGGCGACGCAACCAATACGGGGCGACCGCGCCGCACGGGGCGACCGCGCGGCGAGCGACCGGACGGCCGCTCGATGCGTAACGCTCCAGCCCGAAACCGGGAAGCGACGTGAACCGTCAGGTGATGACGTGAATGATGATGTCCTGAGAGTCCTGCTCACCATCGTATTCGGCTCGATCGCCGGCGGCAGCACCAATGCCGTCGCCGTGTGGATGCTGTTTCATCCCTATGAGCCGCCGCGCGTGTTCGGCCGCCCCATCCGCTTCCTTCAGGGCGCCATCCCGAAGAACACCGGCCGCCTGGGCCAGGCCATGGGCCGCACGGTCGGAACGAAGCTGCTGACGCCCGAAGACCTCGCCCGCACGCTGGCAGAGCCGTCGTTCCGCCAGGCTTTCGACGAACGGCTCGGCGCCTTCATCTCGTCCGTGTTCGATGAGCGGCGGGGCGCCATCAGCACGCTGCTGCCCGATCAGGCTGTCGCGGACCTGCGCGCCATCATGCTCCAGGGGTCCGACACGCTGCTCGCACGGCTGGACACGTACCTCGCAAGTGATGCGTTCCGCGTCGCGGTCGAGCGGTGGATCGAGCTGGTCAAGGAGGAGCTGAGAGAGCGGCCGGTCGGTGAGCTGCTCACGCTGGAGCGGCAGGCGGCACTGACTGCCGCGGCGGAGCGCTGGCTCGCCGAGGCGGTCGAGGGCGACGCGTTTGCGGGCGCCATCCAGGACTATGTCGATCGCGGCGCCATCCGCCTGCTCAAGCCGGACCGCACGTTCGAGCAGCTTCTGCCGCCCGGCCTGGTGTCGGCGCTCGAGCGCGCGATCGCCGGGTATCTGCCGATCGCAATCGAGCGCCTCGGCGGCATGCTCGACGATCCCGGTGCCCGCGCGAAGGTGGAGCAGGTGCTGCACGAACTGCTCGACCGCTTCATGAAGGACCTCCGGTTCCATCAGCGGCTCGTCGCCGCACTGCTCATCACGCCCGAAACCGTAGACCGCGTGCTGGCGGCCGTGGAGCGGGACGGTGCCGCGAAGATCTCCGAGCTGCTCCTCGATGAGTCGGTGCGCGAGGCGATGGCGCGCGGCGTCAACAACGCCATCATCGAGTTTCTCGCGCGACCCGTCGTGTCCGTTCTCGGCGAGCCGGGCGATGAATCCGTCGAGAACGCGAAGGAAACCGTGGTCCGGTGGTTCGTCGACATCGCGCGCGACCCGCAGACCCGCAACTTCGCGGTAGAGAAGCTGAGCGACCTGCTCCAGGGTGCACACGGGCGCACGTGGGGTGATCTGCTGCGCCACGTGCCCACCGACCGCGCCGCCGAGGCGATTGTCACGGCGGCACGCAGTGATCGCGCAGGGGAGCTCTATCACGATGCGGCCGTGAAGGGCGTCGACTGGGTGCTCGAGCGGCCCATCGGTCGCATTGCCGACAAGCTGGGCGAGGATTCTGCGAATCGCGCGGAGCGGGCTCTGTCGGAGCCGCTCTGGCGCTGGATACAGGATCAGGTGCCTCCGATCGCGCAGCGCATCGACATTGCCGGCCGCGTCGAGCAGAAGATCAACGAGTTTCCGATGCCGCAACTGGAAGCGCTCGTGCGCGGTGTGACCGAGCGCGAACTGAAGTTGATCGTGAAGCTCGGCTATGTGCTGGGCGGGATGATCGGAGCGGTGTCGGCCGGGCTATCGATGCTGTTCTGAATGTCGGCGATTGCGCGGACCACTCAGCCCGCGGATCCGAACGAGGAGTTGCCCGCCGTCAGCCATCGCTCCAGGATGGCCCGGTCGGCGGGATCGATCGCCTTGGTGCGTTCGGCAGTGTAATCGTATGCGACCTGCACGGTCGTGCCGCTGGACAGCAGTTCTCCTGATGCACTGCGCACTTCGAAGTCGGTCGTGAAGCTCTTCGTGCCGACACGGCGCACGGCCAGTCCCACGGTGACGTCAGACGGGAACCGTATCCGCGCGTGGAACCGCAGCGTGATCTCGGCCATCACATAGTCGATCGCATCGACCGATGCACTGCCCTTCAGCTCCCGCCAGAACGCGGCGCGCGCTTCCTCGAGATAGACCAGCGGGAGCGTGTGATGCGCGTGGCCCATCGCGTCGATGTCGCGAAAGCGCACGGGCACGTCAGCCCGAAACCAGCCATCCTCCGTGATCTTCACGCGGTGCTGCTGCGCATGTGCAGCACGCTGGCGACTGCATAGCCGATGAGACTCGCGCCGATCAGCACGACGCCGGGGAGGAACAGGCCGGCCGCAAGAACACCCGCCACGACGAGCATCATGCCGACGACACTGAGCGCGATCGCTGCAACGACGGCATAACCGGCGAGTGTCACCGGCGCGACCGCAGGAGGTCGATGTGACGCTTCTTCAGGCGGTGGGCGTGACCGGGCTTGACGACACGGTCCTCACGGCCGCCCGGGAATCCGGGCGCACCCAGGCCCACCCATATGCCGACGCCAAGCGCCGCCACCAGCCCGCCAATGATCAGGAAAACCATGGCTCACCCTCTTTCGTTCGAACCGGCGTCGGCGGCATGGCCCGGCCGCTCACGCATTCGCTGCGACGGCGCCAGCCCGGCGACGGTCGCCAGGACCGCCTCGTGCACGGTGCCGTTCGTTGCCAGAATGCCATGCACATACGGGTCCTCGCAATTGAACTGAAGCACGGCCCCTCCGAGGTCGGTCGTGCGGCCGCGCGACTCCGACACCAGCAACGCGCCCGCGCAGATGTCCCACTCGCTCTTCGGACCGCGGCTGACGAAGGCTTCGCCGTGCCCCGCTGCGACCCCCGCCAGCTTGTACGCCGTGCTCCCCGCCGGCTCGATCCGCCAGCCGTCCCCGAACGGATCGAACTCGCCGGCCGCGATCTCGCTGCGTGAGGCGAGCATCGTCAGGGCATCGCCCATTCCTCGCGCACTCACGCGCAACGGTACGGGCGGCTTCCCGCCGCGCGACATGAACGCGCCCTCTCCGCGCACGGCATGATACAACTCGTCGCGCGCGGGATTGAACACGACGCCCGCAACCGGCTCACCATCCTCGACGAGGCCCACCGAGATCGCAAACTCGGGGAGCTTCGCGATGAAGGAGCGCGTGCCGTCGATCGGGTCCACGATCCATACCCGCCGGCGCGCGAGGCGGTCCGGCCGATCCACCGTCTCCTCGGAGAGCCACCCATAGTCCGGCCGCGCACCGATCAGCAGTTCGTGGAGCAGCGCATCCGCGGCGAGGTCCGCGGCCGTGAGCGGCTGGTCCGGCGACTTGTGCTCGACAACGAGGTCCTCCCCGAAGTACCGCATCACCACCTCACCCGCTCGCCGCACGGCGTCCATCGCCAGCGCCAGGTCCGTCGCGTGAGATTCGCTCATGTGACGACGCGCATGCAGGGAATCCTCAATGGTCGAGCTCTTCGATGCGGCGCGCTGCTACCCGCAGAGGGACAATGATGGCGGCGGCGGATATCAGCGCGGCGAGGCCGAGGCTCAGCACCAGCCAGGCGGTAACGCCGCCACCCGCAATCGCCGGCGCGCCCGGCTGGCGCGCGCGCAGAATCGAATACACCGGCCAGGCCTGAAGCGCGATGATCACGCCGAGATAGGCCGTAGCGGTCATCATGAACAGCAGACCGCCGAAACTCGTCGGGATCTCCGCCGGATTCTCCGTATCGAACTTGGGGAACAGCGCACCGAAGCCGAGGGCCATGGCAGCGATCGCGAACGTCATGACCGTGATCGTGACCACGGACAACACCATCATGACGCCGGAGATGCGGAGGATGATGTTCGTACCGACCGTCAGAGCCAGCGCCAGCACCAGCAGCGGTGTCAATCCCACCCAGTACTTGCTCCAGAGCAGCGAGCGCAGATCGAGCGGAGATGAACGCAGCAGCCACAGTGTACGGCCCTCGAGACTGATCGCGGGGAACAGGAAGCGGGCCGCGATGGCCGCCAGCACAAAGCCGGCGAGGCCGAGATTCAGGAATGAGACCACATTGATCAGGAAGAAGCCGACTTCCTCACCCGAGAAGAGCGGCAGCACCTTGATGTTGTAGACGTAGACCACCACCAGCACCGCGAGCAGGATCAGCTGCGACCACTGCGTCGTGTCACGGAAGAAGGTGCGGATGTCCTTGGCGATCAGGCTGCGCGCGGTGACGGGCACGGCCGCCAGCAGATGCTCCAGCCGGTTCCGCTGCTTCCCGTCATCCTCGTCCTGCAGCTCCGCACCTTCCTGCGACTTGCTCAGGCCGTCACGATAGAGCTTGCCGTGTGTCCACGATCCGATCACGAAGAACGCGGCTGCCGTAGACACCAGCAGCAGCAGCAGGAACGGGTCGGCCACGCTCTCACCGGCACCGAGCGAGCCGAGAATCGACTGCGCGGTCCACTCGCTCGGCAGCCACACCGACTGCGGCGTGCGCAGCGCGGCGATGAAATCGACCAGATCGCGGAACCCCTCCGGCCGCGCCAGCTGCTCCGGCCGCAGCAGACGGAACAACATGACGAGCGCGGCGGCGCCGAACAGTGCGATCAGCGCGAGTATGTCGCGCGCGCGCCGCGCAGGGAACACGTTGACGAGTACCTGCGTGATGATCGTTCCCGCCACGGCGGGCAGTATCAGGAATCCCGCGAGAGCTACCACTGTCGTCAGCACGAACTTCACGGTGATGCCGTACGCGACGCCGAACGCAAGCAGGATCGGGATGAGGACGATCAGCATCATCCACGATGAGTTCGTCAGCGTCTCGATGAACCGCGCGGTGTAGACGCGCATGCCGTCGACCGGCGCGGCCGCCAGCAGTTCCAGGTCGCGCGACAGGAAGAACGATGACAGTGACGTGATAATGTTGGAGAGCAGCAGGATCGACAGGAACGCGAGCAGTATCATGCCGAGCAGCTTGCCCGCCAGCAGGTCACCGATCCCGGGCTGCGCACGGAAGTGACCCAGCACACGGAAGACGATTGCGAACACGATCGAGAAGAACACGAGCGCCACGAACCCCATGACCACCACGCGCAGCGCAGTGCTCTCGCTCGCCAGGCGCCGCTGCGCCGATTGCCATTTCGGCCGCAGTAGATTCAGCACGGACATCTGCCGCAGGGCCTCCGCGTGCTCAGTCATGACCGCCCGCCGTCGACCCGTGTCCCGCAAGCGCATATGATCCGGCACAGTCGATCACCCTCATGCAGCACCCGGCGTGCGCAGCGACGTAATGATGTCATGCACGTTCTCGCTGCCGGTCAGCTTCAGGAAGATCTCCTCCAGGCCGATCGCGCCGGCGGCCGCCTCCGCGCGCAGGTCGGTCATCGTACCGCTCGCGCGGATCGCGCCCTGATGCAGGATGGCGATGCGGTCGCACAGCGCTTCGGCGACCTCGAGCGTGTGCGTCGACAGGAACACCGTGCCGCCCTGGTCCGCGAAGACGCGCAGCAGGTCCTTGATCAGCCGTGCCGCCTTCGGGTCGAGGCCGACCATCGGCTCATCGACAATGATGACATCCGGCGAGTGCACGAGTGCGGACGCGATCAGCAGCTTCTGGCGCATACCATGGCTGTAGCTCTCCACCAGCGTGTCACGCCATGCACCGAGCTCGAACAGCTCGAGCAGTTCGGTCGCGCGCTTCTCCGACTCCACACCGTCGCGACCCCAGAGCCCGCTGACGAACCGCAGGAACTCCGAGCCCGTGAGCTTCTCGTACAGCGACGGACGATCGGGTATGTATCCGATGTGGCGCTTCGCGCGGATCGGATCCTTCTGCATGTCGTGATCCCCGATGAAGACCCGCCCTCCAGTGGGACGCAGCACACCGGTCACCATGCGGATCGTCGTCGTCTTGCCTGCGCCGTTCGGCCCCAGGAAGCCGAACAGCTCGCCCGGACTGACCTCGAGATCGAGCGGGTGCACGGCCGTGAACCGGCCGTAGCGCTTGCTGACACCTTCCAGGCGGATCATATCACCTCGAGCTGAAGTCGTCCGATCAGGCGGATCAGCTCCACCTGTCGTGCGAGGCCGCCGACCAGGAACCGCAGGTGGCTGGCATCGGCGGGCGCCTGTCCCAGCGTCGGGTCCACGGCCACCCACTCGCCGAGCCAGACTTCGGGCCATGCATGGTAGTAGAAACTGTCACGGATGTGCACCAGACCGACCGCCGTGCGTGTCGGCAGGCCGAGTGCCCGCGCGAGTGCGACGTACAGTACCGTGTGCTCGTTGCAGTCGCCGCTGCGCGACTCCAGTACCTGGAGCGCGCTCGGGACGCTGAGCGTGACCTCCTTGTCGAGCGCGCGGAATACCCAATCGTTCAGACGCTGCGCGACGACGACCGGATCCGTGGAGCCAGCCGCGATGCGGCGCGCGGTCTCGATGATGCGCGGATCATCCGACTGGATCAGCGGCGTCGCGGCCAGGTCGTCAGCCAGGTCCATGCTCCCGCGGTACGGCAGCCGGTACCGCGTCTGCGCGAGCGTCTCCCGCGTCACAATCAGAGTGTCGCCGCGCAGCGTCTGCCTGCCGCCCTCCAGGTCGAAGCCTTCCAGCTCGACACCGCCCAGCCTGACGCGCATGCGCGGCGTCGTCGCCACGTCCGTCACGCTCACATCCGAGGAGATCGCCGTACCCTCGATCAGTGCGCCGTAGCCGAGCGCCAGGTCGGCCGGCTGACCGCCCTGCCATTCCTGCCGCGCCAGCTCGTAGTACATCCGCTCGATCGTAAAGCCGAGCGGGCTCTCCGCGCGCACGATCTGCCCATCCTCGTCGATCCAGTTCGAGATGTTGATACCGCCGAACTGCTGATCCACCCGGAACACCGGCACGGTGTCGAGCAGGCTGGCTACCCATCGTCCGTTCTCGAGGCGTGCACTGTCCGTGACCACCATCATCTCTCGCGCACCGACCCTCACCACGACATCACGCTCCGACATCGACGACGGATCGAAGATGCGCGCCGTGAACTCGTTGCCCTCGCGCAGGGCACCCGACGCGGCCATGCGGAGTGACAGCGCCGCGTCGAGCAGCATGCCCTGGCCCACCGCCATTCGCGACTCCTGCGGTCCGCCGCCGGCGTCCATGACCACGGCGAGCGCACTGTCACCCTCCGCCCGCGCGCTGACCCGGAACGAGCCTATGCGCGACTCGAGCACGAAGTTGAAGCCCTCCAGCTCGAGTGACGGGCCCAGATCGATCTGCGTGCGCGCTATCGCGCGATGAACCTGACCGAGCGCCGGTACGTCCATCGTCATTTCATCGTTGAACACGTAGCCGTCCGGCAACGTGTCCAGACG
>JAGTUV010000403.1 GCA_018224305.1 Gemmatimonadota bacterium | reverse complement strand
TCGTCGTTGCCTACGTCAACTCCACGGCGGAGGTGAAGGCGGAATCCGACATCTGCTGCACCAGCTCCAACGCCGTGCTGGTAGCGGAGTCCATCGACCGTGACCGGCCCATACTGTTCGTGCCGGATCGCAATCTCGCGAAGTACGTGGCGGAGAAGACCGGTCGGGCCATTCGCAGTGCATCAGCCACCGAACACACGGGTGACGCGGGCGAGATCGTGGCCTGGGATGGCTATTGCTACGTGCACGATGACCTCGTCATGGACGAGCTGGACGCAGCGAAGCGCGCGCATCCGAACGCACGCGTCGTCATCCATCCGGAAGCGCGCGGCGATCTGCTGGCGCGCGCAGACTACGTGGTATCGACGTCGGGCATGGCGGACCTGGCGGCGACGCATGACGAGCTGATCATCGGCACGGAGCGCGGCCTGATCGACCGGCTGCACCAGCTATATCCGGACAAGACGATAGTCCCTCTCTCCCGCGCCGCGATCTGCGGCAACATGAAGGTCAACACGCTGGCGAAGCTCGCCTGGTGCCTCGATCATGAGCAGCACGAAGTGCTGCTCGAGGAGGATGTTCGCGTCCGCGCGGAGCGTGCCCTGCGCGGGATGCTCGAGCTCTCGGGTGGCTGGCGGCCGCCGACCGACATCGAGGAGCAGATCGAGGCCGACGGCCTCGCCCGCAGCGGCTGCGGCTGCGCCTGACCCCTCCCACCGGCGCGGCCCGCGCCCGTGTTTGCCGACGGCGCGGCGGCTGCCTACTTTTCGCGCCATGATACTTCAGATACGACCCTTCGTTGCGCCGGGCTTCGGCGAGAACGGCTACATCGTGTGGCGCGATGGCGCCGCGACGGCAGTAGCGATCGATCCCGGCAACAGCGTTGCACCGATGCTCGAACTCCTGGCGGACGAGGGACTGCGCATTGCCGCCGTCCTGCTCACGCATGCGCACCTGGATCACGTGGAGGGCGTCGCCCGTCTCGTCCGGGAGACGTCTGCGCCCGTGTACCTGCACCCTGCCGACCGGTTCCTGTACGACCACGTCGCACAGCAGGCCCAGCAGTTCGGCATGCGTGTGGACTCGCCGCCGCCCGTCAGCAAGTCGCTGGAGCATGACCTGCACATCGACATTGGCGACGTCACGTACCACGTGCTGCACGCACCGGGACATTCGCCGGGTCACGTCATGTTTCACGTCGCCGACGCGGAGTGCGCATTCGTGGGCGACGTAATATTCCAGGGCTCGATCGGACGCAGTGACCTGCCTGGCGGGGACTTCATGCAACTCATTGAGTCGATACGGGCTCAGGTGCTGACCCTGCCGGACGAGACCACGCTCTATCCCGGCCATGGGCCGCCCACCACGGTGGGCCACGAGCGTGCCACCAATCCCTTCCTCATTCCGCATTACGGCGGCGGCCTGGCGTGAGCGTGCGCCTCGCCGTGTTCGCGTCCGGCGGCGGATCGAATCTTCAGGCGCTGCTGGACCGGTTCGCGGACACACCCCACGCGAAGGTTGCACTGGTGGTCAGTGATCGATCAGGCGCGGGTGCTCTGGCCCGCGCGGAATCCGCCGGTGTGCCGGCCCTTCACATCCCCGTGAGCGGGCGGCCGGACACGGACGTTGCGCGTGACACGATCGACGCCCTGGCTGCGGAGCGTATCGACCTGATCGCGCTCGCGGGATACCTGCGGCTGGTGCCGGCGCCGGTCGTCGAGAAGTTTCACGGCCGCATCGTCAACATCCACCCCGCGCTCCTGCCTGCGTTCGGCGGACCGGGGATGTACGGCCGGCGCGTGCATGAAGCCGTGCTCGAGGCAGGCTGCTGCGTGACGGGCGCTACCGTGCACTACATCGACGAACGATACGATGAAGGCCGTATCATCGCGCAGTGGCCGGTACCCGTGCTGCCGGGCGACAGCGCCGCCACACTGGCGGCACGCGTCCTCGAGGTCGAGCACCGCATCTATCCCGCGGTCATCGATGCGGTCGCACGCGCAATGGCCGGTGACCGGGTCGCCGTGCCGGAGAGCCGTCTCACGGCGACCGAAACGTTTCAGGCGGGCGACGCAGTTCCGCCCGACGATCAACACATCATCGCGATAGCGCGGATCTGACTGGAGACCCGATGCCACGTGCATTACTGAGTGTTTCGGACAAGGCCGGTGTCGTGGAGTTCGCCCGTGAGCTGCACGACCTGAAATGGGAGCTGCTGTCGACAGGAGGCACGGCAAAGCTGCTGCGCGACGCAGGCCTGCCCGTTCGTGATGTGAGCGACGTTACTTCACATCCCGAGATGATGGACGGTCGCGTGAAGACGCTGCACCCCGCCGTGCATGCCGGCATCCTGGCGCGGCGCGACCGCGCCGATGACATGAACGCGCTCGAGGAGCACGGCTACGCGCCGATCGACATGGTTGTTGTGAATCTCTACCCGTTCCATGAAGCGGTGGCAGCCGGAAGTGAGCTTTCCGTTGCAATGGAGAAGGTGGACATCGGCGGCCCGACGATGCTGCGCGCGGCGGCAAAGAACCACGCCGCTCTGATCGTGATCGTCGACCCGGCCGATTATGCGCATGTCGTTGCGGCCCTTCGCGACGGCCGTGACACTTCGGAGCTGCGCAGGGAATTGGCGGGCAAGGTATTCGCTCATACGGGCTCCTACGACGCAGCGATCGCGGAATACTTCGGACGCTTTTCGAAGGCGGCTGGTGAGTGGCCGGCCGCGATGCACCTGGACCTCACGCGCGTGCAGTCGCTGCGCTACGGCGAGAACCCTGACCAGGGGGCCGCATTCTACGCGGAGGCCTCGCCGCCCGCGGGGTCGCTGCCGCACATGCGTCAGCTCCACGGCAAGGAGCTCTCGTTCAACAACCTGCTCGACGTGGAAGCGGCAGTGAGCGCTGCATCCGCATTCGCCAGCGGTCAGCCGGCGTGCGTGATCATCAAGCACACCACGCCGTGCGGTGTCGCGGTCGCGGATTCGGCAGTGGATGCGTACCGGCGCGCACTGGAGTGTGATCCTGTGTCCGCGTTCGGCGGGATCGTCGCCGTGAACGGACCCGTCGATGCGGAGTGCGCCGCGGAACTCGCCGCTACGTTCCTCGAGATCGTGGTCGCTCCGTCGTTCGATGACGATGCGCGCGCCCTGCTGATGAAGAAGAAGAATTTGCGTCTCATCGAGCTTCCGGTCACACCGGCGGCCGCGGGCGAGCTCGATGTGAAGCGCGTGCGCGGCGGCTATCTCGTGCAGCAGCGCATGAGCATGAGCTTCCCTGATGAGGCCGCCTGGAGGGTGGTCACGAAGCGCGAGCCCACAAGCGGCGAGATGAATGACATGCGCTTCGCCTGGAGGGTGTCGGCTTCGGTGAAGTCCAACGCGATCGTCATCGCCGCTGACGGCCGGACCCTCGGTATCGGGGCAGGGCAGATGAGCCGCGTCGATTCCTCCCGTCTCGCCGTGATGAAGGCGCGCGATCAGAATGCCGATACGAATGGCGCCGCGCTCGCTTCCGATGCGTTCTTCCCGTTCCGCGATGGTATTGATGCGGCCGCGCAAGCCGGCATCGCGTGCATCATTCAGCCGGGCGGGAGTGTCCGTGATGACGAGGTGATCGCGGCCGCGGACGAGCATGGGATTGCGATGGTGTTCACGGGTCGTCGGGTCTTCCGGCACTAAGTTTCTGCCGCCCCTTTTTCGATGCACGGTAGCACGTGTGCACTGTGCCGTGTGCCGTGTGCGTGTGCGGGGGCGAAAACGGAGGGGGTGGGATTCGAACCCACGGGGGCTTGCGCCCTCACTGGTTTTCAAGACCAGCTCCTTAAACCACTCGGACACCCCTCCCGGGCAGCAAAGATAACGCAGAATCTGCGCACGGTACAGCGCAGGGGGATGAGGTCTATCGGCCGCGTTCCCAGTCGTCCAGATGACCGACCAGGTCATCAATGGGCACTGTGCGCCGCCTGCGGCTGCCATCTTCGAAGACTACGGCCGACCAGCCCTGCATGCCGACGGGCCGCAGTGTCTGGCCGTTCAGCCGCAGACGTTGCCCCGAGATCGCACGGATGAGGACGCGCTCGTAGCGCGAGCGGTTCATGCGTGCCGGTGGAAACAGCTCATCCCAGCTGCACAGCCGTCCTACATCCTCGTATTCTTCCGGCCGGTCATCGAGTTCCAGCAGCGACGGACTGCGGCCGCGGATCACGGAGCCGATCAGGCGGAATGTGAACGGGTCGGAGATGCTACGGATCGAGCGCCAGAAATGACGGACCGTCCGGCCGGAAATCTCGCGCATGCTGAGTTTCCCGTGACGGCGGGTCTCCCAGATGGGCTCGTTGATATCCGCCGTGAACGGATTCCGTGAATAGCAGCTGAAGCGGGCCAGCCATCCCTCCCGCGACGTGTGCGGGACGGGTGTGAAGCTTCGAATGACGGGCAGGTCGCGTGCGTCCAGTTCGTCCATGTCGAACCGGTCCCATTTCATGGCTTCGCGCACGATGCCGACGATGAGTGTTGCCGTCGCGATCATCAGCGATGGGCTCGGCGTGAAGTCGACGGTGATCTCGATTCGGTCCTTGCGGGGTCGCACGCCGACACCGGTGGAGCGGCGGTTCGTTGCGAGCAGCATCACCGGCACGGGCAGCACGTACGTGAGCATGCGCGCCAGTGCTTCGATGTTACGTCCGTTCGCGCCGCCGTCGGGGGGCTCGTCGAAGGATACGTTGTAGTGCGCGCTGAATCCCGTGAGCCGGCTGTCCGTACCTTCCCTGCGGTCCCAGTCATCGAGCGCATCACGGACGGCGTGGATCGATTCCCACAGCGAACGGCCTGCGCGTGCGGCACATCCCTGCTCGATCTCGATCACGGGCGTCGCCACCTCGATGACGCCCGTATCGAAGTATACTGCGCCGCCCATGGGAAGGTGGTAGGATGTGCCCTGCCGGTGCATCAGGGGCCCGCGGATGAACTCGCGCGGCGTTCCGAACACATCTTCGGGCCGCTTCTGCGCGCCATCCACGATCAGCGCGAATTCGGCTTCCATGCCCATCGCGGCGAGGCGCGGCCGCTGCAATGCGGAAGGTTGATCGTGCTTCTTCGTGTACTGCATATCCGCGTTCTACTTCTCAGTCGTTTCGTCCCGCACGTACGGATCGAATACCGTGTAGCCCAGGTCCAGGTGGATGTGGTCGTCGGCCGAACCGTCTGCGCTGCCGAACGGCCGGATCCACACACCTGGCAGCACCCGCCGCGCAATGGCAGCGTACTTGTCGATGTCTGACCGGTTGTCGAGGAACGTGTCCCCGATCCGATAGATGTTGGCGGCCGTCCCCCAGCAGTGCCGGGACGCGAACCGGCTCAGTTCGTGACCGGGTGAGCGGTATCCGCCGTTCGCTGCGATGTGCACGTACGTGGCGACCTCCAGCCGGAAGAGTTCGAGAGCCATCGCGAGCTGGAGCAAAGCGCATGGAACGTACCGCGGAAATCCGCGAACGGCGGACGCCTCGCGGACGTCCACACCGATCAGTTCCCAGAGCTGGAAATGCTGCGTGAGCTCGGTCCCCATCGCCTGTCGCCAGCTGTCGACGCGCAGAAAACTGGACGGTAGCACGTGATCATCTCCGCGCGCGTCGGTGCGCGTTCTGCCCGGATCGAGCACTCCGCGCACATCGCGTGGCAGGTCGTCGGCCGTTACGAGCGGGAGAGGTAGCGAAATCATTCGGTGCCCTCGCACATGTACTCGTAGATCGTCCGCGAGATGCGTGCGATCGTGGCCTGCCGGCGGTCGCGACCGTTGTCCCATTCCGTCAGGATTGCCACCACGTACGGTTTGCGGTCAGTCAGGTAGACAATGCCGCCGTCATGCGCCACGGTCGACATCTCACCGGTCTTGTTCGCGACGCGCGCTTCTTCGGGAAGGCCCGCCGGGATACCGCTGCGAAAGCGCTGGTTGTGCAGGATGTCGAGCATCTGATCCGAGGCATCCCCGGAGATCGCGCGCCGTTCCTCGATCAGGCGGAGCGCGCCGGCCAGGCCATCGGCGGTGATGCGATTGTTGATACCGGCCGCCCAGGCCGCTTCATCCTCGACGCCGCGCCGCAGGTCTATGCCCTGAAGGTTGAGCCGGTCGAGTGTGTCACGGATGTGGTCCACCCCGACGATATCGAGGAGCAGATTGGTGGCGAGGTTGCTGCTGGTCACGATCATGTGCTCGGCCAGTTCGCGAACGGTCATCATCTTGCCCAGGGCGGCGTGCACGGCCGCATTGGCGTCCCGGCTGGACTGCACACGGTACGGGGCGTGCCCTTCGGCGATGCTGAGGAAGCGGTTGCGGACATGGATGCGCGAGAATGGCTCGAGGCGGCCCTGCTCGATGGCATCGAACACGCCGAGCAGCACGGGCACCTTGATGGTGCTCGCGGCGTGGAACCAGCGGTCACTGTCCAGGCACCAGGCGGTACGGTGCTCGAAGTCGTAGGCCGAAACGGCCAGGGCACTGACGCCTGCGTCCGTTCCGATCTGGCGGATGAGATTGCGCAACACGGCTTCCTGCATGATATCAACTCGGGTTTTCCGGTCGGATGCCATGGCAAATTTGCGGCCACGCGTGAGTGGCAGCTTCAGCGGCACGCCGTCCGGGGTACAGACAATGCGTGTCCCGGGCCGTGTCGGCGGGTCGGTGGACTGCGGCCGACTCCATGACACTTCCGCAGTAGGGTATCCCATGAAACAAGTCATCCTGCTGGCGCTCGTCGTCGCCGCCTGCTCCGACAGCGGTACCGGCCCGCCGGACACGGTAACGGGCCTGCGCGCCGTGGAAATCGTAGCCGGGCTCGAGTCGCCGGTGCACCTGACGGCGCCGGCCGGTGACGCGCGTCTGTTCATCATCGAGCAGCCGGGCGTCATCCGCATCGTCAGCGGCGGCGCCCTGCTGGCCGCGCCTTTCCTGGATCTGACCAGCCGCGTGTCGTACGGCGGGGAGCGCGGCCTGTTCAGCATGGCCTTCGATCCCGGCTATGCGACGACCGGCCATTTCTGGGTCAACTACACGGACACGAACGGTAACACGCGCATCGAGCGCTACCGGGTGTCAGCGGATCCCAATGTCGCCGATCCGGCCTCCGCGCTCACCGTCCTCGAAGTCGCTCAGCCGTATGCCAACCACAATGGCGGACAGATCGCGTTCGGACCGGATGGCATGCTGTATATCGGCATGGGTGATGGCGGCAGTGGCGGCGACCCGGATGATCACGGGCAGACGCTGTCGACACTGCTTGGCGCCATCCTCCGTATCGACGTGCGGACGGCTCCGTACGTGGTCCCACCGGACAATCCTTACGCGGGCTCGACCACAGCGCGGCGGGAGATCTGGGGCTACGGCCTGCGCAACCCCTGGCGCTTCTCGTTCGACGCGCCGGGAGGCACGCTATACATCGCCGACGTGGGCCAGAACCAGTTAGAGGAGATCAATGCGGTGCCGGCGGGTGAGGCGCCGGTCAACTACGGCTGGAACGTGATGGAGGGCACCCACTGCTACGGCGCGACGTCATGCGATCAGTCCGGCCTCACGCTGCCGGTCCATGAGTACGGGCACAGTGAAGGCTGCTCGATAACGGGCGGTCATGTCTATCGCGGCGCGAGCCTGACCGGCCTCCAGGGCCACTATTTCTACTCGGACTTCTGCACGGGATTCCTGCGCAGCTTCCGATTGAGCGGAGGCAGCGCGACCGATCACGAGGAGTGGGACGTCGGCACTCTCGGGCAGGTGCTGTCGTTCGGGGAGGATTCGGCGGGCGAGCTGTATGTTCTCAGCCGCAACGGACGAGTGTATCAGCTACAGCCGGACTCCTGACCGGCGAAGGAGGTGCCGGAACCGTCGCGTATTCGAGGCGTTGGTCCATACCTGCCGCCTCTTGCCTGGCGGCGGCCGGAGCCCCCGCAGCGGCGCTTTCTACCAGGATGGGTTGCCCTCGAGCAGGGCATCGATCTCGGCGGGCGTGCGCGGGGCGGAGAACAGGAAGCCCTGGGCGAACTGCGGGCCCAGCTGGCGCAGGAACTCGAGCTGTTCGCGCGTCTCCACGCCGTGTGCGACGGACGCCATGCCGAGTGTACGGCTGAGTGCGACGATCGTCTCGACGAGCCTGCTGCTGTTGCCGCTGAAGCCGATCTGACTGACGAACGAGCGGTCGATCTTGAGTGAGTCGACGGGGAAGGAGTGCAGGTGCCCCAGCGATGAGGTGCCGGTGCCGAAGTCGTCGATGCAGAGACGGATGCCCCGATCGCGCAGGGCGCTCACCGCAGACAGGAACGTGCTGTCATCATTGCCGAGCACACTTTCCGTGATCTCCAGCTTCAGCGCGGCAGGCGGCAGACCAGCCCGTTCGAGGATCGAGTCAATACGCTCGAGCAGATCCGCCTGTTCGAACTGGACCGCAGAGAGATTGACGCTCATGCTGAGATCCGACTGCTGCGGGAAGCGCTTCAGCCAGACCGCCATCTGAGCGCACGCCCGCTCCAGTACCCACCAGCCGATGTGGACGATCAGGCCGCTCTGCTCGGCGAGCGGCACGAACTCGTCGGGCGGCAGCGGGCCGCGTCGCGGGTGGTCCCACCGGATCAGCGCCTCGAACCCCGTGATGCGCCCGTCGGCGAGGCTGATGATCGGCTGATACTCCAGGCGCAGCTCGTCGCGTTCGAGCGCGTTGCGCAGGTCGGTCTCGGCCTGCTCCGTGGTCAGCACGAGCTGGTGCATGGCGCGGTCGAAGATCTCGAAGCGGGACCGGTCGTCGAGCTTTGCCCGATACATTGCCGTGTCCGCATCGCGCAGGATCTCCTCGGGCCGCTCGTAACCCGTGGTGCTGAGTGCGATGCCGATGCTCGCGTTCATGAGCACTTCGTGGCCGGACAGGCGGAACGGCACGCTCAACTCGCTCAGAATCCGCTCGGCGACCCGCGTCGCGTCCCGCACGTCACTGACTTCGGCGAGCAGCACGGCGAACTCGTCGCCGCCGAGCCGGGCGACCGTGTCACCCGCACGGACACACCCCTCGAGCCGGCGCGCTATCGACACGAGCAGGTCGTCGCCGACCATGTGGCCGAAGTTGTCGTTGACTATCTTGAACCGGTCGAGATCGAGAAACGCGACGCCGAACACGTAGTCCGGATGACGATCCACCTGCCGGAGCAGTCGTTCCAGGCGGTCGACGAGCAGCGCCCGGTTGGGGAGGCCGGTGAGCGCATCATGGAACGCGTTGTGAAGATGCTGCTCCTCCAGCCGCTTCCGCTCCGTGATGTCGTGCACGATCCCGACGACGCCGATCACCTCGCCGTCAGGGGAGACGTGCGGGCTGTACACCGTCGATACCCAGCCTGAGCGGCGCGTGTCCGGGATGATGAACGGCGTATCCTGCGAGTAAACCGTTTCGCCCGCGAGTGCCCGTTGCAGCAGTGGCTCGATGCCCTGCTCGCGCAGGTGGGGGAACTCATCGAGCGCATGCGTGCCGATCACCCGTTCTGCGCTCATGCCGGTGATCTCCTCCATGAAGCGGTTCCACACCTGGTAGTGGAGATCCCGGTCGTAGACAATGATGCCCTGCCGGACGCTGCTGATGATGGCGCGCGTGAAGTGCTCCGACTCCATCAGCCGGCGCTCGGCACGTTTCCGGTCCGTGATGTCGCGGATGATCCCCTGATAGCCGATGATGCTGCCATCGGGCGCCCGACGGACTATCGAGCTGAGCAGGCAATCCAGCCGGTCCCCGCTGCGCGTGCGGAGCGTCACTTCGTAATCGCGCACTGAGCCGTGTTCCTCGACCACTCTGGCGAACGTGCTTCGTTCAGCCGGCTGCATGTACAGCTCGCTGGCGTTCACGGTCATGATCTCGTCGCGCGTCATGCCGAACAACTCGAGCGCTGCCGGATTCGCATCGACGAAGTGACCATCGCGGCGCGTGACGTAGATGGCGTCGCGGGACTCCTCGAACAGCGTGCGATACCGCTCCTCGCTCTCGCGCAGGCCGTCGACCAGAAACTGGAACTGCTGCTGCGCCGTTTCGGCTTCGGCCCGCGCGCGCACCGCGCTCTCGTAGAGCCGTGCATTGTCGATTGCGACCGATGCGCGCGCCACGAACTCGCCGGCCGTGGCAAACTCATCGGCCGCATAGCCGCGCCGACGGCCGGAGAACAGCGAAACGACGCCGAGGATCTGGCCACGCGAGCGGACAGGGAGCACGAGATGGGCACGGATGTCGAGCCGCGCCAGAATACGGCCCTCCGGCGAGTCTTCCGGCCACGGCAGCGCACCGTCCGAATCCACGCCGATCTGAGCGCGACCGGTGGCGATCGCGATTTCCTGCGGGGAGCCTGGCAGCGGTGTGGTGCCGTCGAGGAGGCCGCCCAGCGCATCCGTTCCGCCATGCGCGTCGCTCAGCGCGGCTGTGCGATAGGGCTGCTCGCCCGTCAGGTCGATGATGCAGAGGTCGGCGAGTTCGGGGACGGCGAGCAGGGCGACGTGATCGGCAGTGGCTGTGCTGTCCAGACTCGTGCCGAGCGCCATGCTCGCCCGCGCCAGGAACGCCAGGCGACCCTCCTGCGCGCGCGCGACCTCGAGCGCCAGCCGCGCAGCCGCTGTGGCCGCCTCGCGGCCCGGCTTCGCCTGCTCGCCGGTCAGCACGTCGCCGG
>JAGTUV010000402.1 GCA_018224305.1 Gemmatimonadota bacterium | reverse complement strand
CATCGGCAAAGACGGGCACGGCAGCGATGGAGAGGATCTGGAGCGCCTCGAGCCGTGCGCGTACGACAGGCGCGAGATCGGACACAACCGCGGCGAACGGCGCGCCGGCGGAAAAAGTCTCGTACCACCGATCGAAGGCCGTCGAGTTGAGTCCCACCTGCTGCATTGCCGGCGTGCCCATCTGCGGCTGGATCCCGGGCGCCGTCCACTCCGCGCGCAGCGTGGCCGTGGTGAACGCGCCCGCGAGCGGAAGGTCGTTCTCGAATGCGTATGCGCGACTGGCCTGCGTCGCGGTACCGATGCCGGCCAGGAGTGTGTGCAGGCTCTCTTCGAGATCCGTCGACTTGAGGAACTCTGTCGCGGCGCGCACGACCGCCTGAAGGATGGCCTGCTGCGACCCTGCTGGAACGTGCAGGTCGCTGGCAGCGAGCGGGTCGGCAGCGAGCGGGCCGGCAGCGAGCGGGTCGGCAGCGAGCGGGTCGGTGGCAGCGAGCGGGGCGATCGCAGCGTGGGTGGCGATGGCAGTGTGCGGGTTGGTGGCAGCGTGCGGAGCGATGGCAGCGTGCGGGTCGCTGACAGCGTGCGGAGCGATGGTGGTGACTGCCGGGTCGGGGTGTGCCGTTGCGCTGAGTTCGGCGGACATGAGGACACTGCGGTGAAGGGGTAATACCGACAGTTCAATGATGGATGCCGGGGACTTCCGGAGCAAGAGCGATGAGGCGCGCCAGCACAACCGCCGCGCGGTTCGCGACGCGATCCCGGTTCGCGGACGCGATCCCGGTTCGCGGACGCGACCCCGGTGAAGGGGCGGGCGATCCCGGTTCCCGGACGCGACCCCGGTGAAGGGGCGGGCGATCACGTTTCCCGGACGCGATCCCGGTGAAGGGGCGGGCGGGACCTCGACAACCTTCCACGCGCGAACCTCGGCACGTGCTTGCGGAAGATTCACAGCGCATGCGGCGGTCAAAACTCCATTCCCCGGTCCGCGACCCGGTGAATTGAATGTTTGACCGCGCCATGCGCGGTCAAACTTCCATTACCTTGCGCAGGTGTATGCGTCGCCGGTCGAGCTTCAGATCGACAGCATCATCGTGGACATGTTCCGCCGCATCCAGCAACGCGGCGTGCGACGCCTCGTGATCGATGCGCTGGACGACAACGGCAATGAAAAGTTGACCGCGCTTTGCGCGGGCAATCCTCGTATGTCGGGCGGTGTGGATCACGCGGCTGCACCGTCGCGCAGCGAACGCCTGGCCGTGGTCGAGGCCGGTGGCCCTTCCGTCGCCGACGGTTGCGAAGCCGGCATCCGGCGACGTGAGAAGGCCCCCATGCGGGTGACGTCGGAAGGCCCCCATGCCGGTGACGTCGGAAGGCCCCCATACCGGTGACGTCGGAAGGCCCCCACGGCCTTCGCCGCGGGGGCTGGGCCACGGTTGACGTCATAGACCGCTGTCGGGATTACCCCGGGCGCGAGCGCCGGGGGGGCCGGGTACGTTTCGACAGCGGCATACGCCGTGGAACTGCCTCCGCCCCCGGGCGGAACCCCGGTGGGCTACGATTCACGTCGATCGCCGAGTGTCGATCGCCGAGTGTCGATCGCCGAGTGTCGATCGCCGCGATCGCGCGCGCGACCCGGAATTGCGACACTTCGTGCTCGAGCCGACCGACTCGCTCGGTGAGCGCGTCCACACGATCGCTCAACTGCCTGACCTCGGCGCGCAGCTCCGCGAACTCGCCACGCCGGGCGCCGTTATGCGGCCCGCAAGGCGTCAGCGCAGCGGCCCGAATAGCTCCGCAACGCGCCAGGGCCGGGCGGTCGGCCGGGCCGGCCCGGAATGCCGCCAAAGGTAAACGCTCCCTCTGGCGTCGCCGGTGGTCGTCCCATATCATGCTTCGACTGGACTTCCTTCGGCTTCGAGGCGCTCTCTATGAGCGCATTGATCTTGACGTGCCAGCACCACGATTCGATCCCGAAGCTCGCGCGCGGCGCATGCCGATGACGCCGTTCCCGAAATAATCCCGAACTCTTTCAGCACTCCCCTGTTCGGGCGTTATGGCACAGGACGTCGGCAAAGCGAACGAAGCACACGCATGTCGAGTCGGATCCGTGCCGCACTGGCAGGACGTTACGTGCTGGAGCGCGAGCTCGGTCGGGGATCGACGGCTGTCGTCCATGCCGCCAGAGACCTGAAGCACGGGCGGCGTGTGGCGCTCAAGGTCATCGAACCGGACGTTGTGAGCACCCTCGGGAAGGCGCGCTTCCTTCACGAGATCCGTACCACCGCCGGTCTGAACCACCCGCATATCCTGCCCCTCTTCGACAGCGGCGACGCGGCTGGATACCTCTACTACACGATGCCGCTCGTTGAGGGCGAGTCCCTGCGCGCGAGACTCGATCGGGCCGGGCCTCTTCCCCTCTCTGCTGCGCTGCCTCTGGTCCGGCAACTGTCCGACGCTCTGGCCTACGCCCATTCCGCGGGCGTCGTGCACCGCGACCTGAAGCCCGAAAACATTCTGATCTCCGGGCAGGACCATGTATGGATAGCGGACTTCGGGCTGGCGCGTGCCCTCGCCAGTGCGACCGATCATCGCCTGACGGGCACGGGCACCGCCATCGGCTCGCCGCATTACATGAGTCCGGAACAGGCGAGCGGCAAGGATGATGTCGATCCCAGGAGTGACATCTACTCGCTCGGCTGTATGGTATTCGAAATGCTTTGCGGCGAGACGCCATTCACCGCAGGCAGCGTCCCTGCCCTCCTGGCCCGTCACATTTCTGAACCGGCTCCGGCCATACGCGACCGCTGCCCGGATTTACCTGCGACGGTGGATGGCGCGCTTCGTCGTGCGATGTCAAAGGACCGGTCGCACCGGTTCCGTGACGTTGTCGAGTTCACCGCAGCCCTGGATGAGACCAGGGCCGCGGCATCGCATGCGGTAACCGGTCCGCCGCAGAGACGAGTCCGCCCACGTGCCGCGCGGCGGCGTGCGTGGCGCATTGCCGCGGCGGTCGTGGCATTCGCAGGTGTCAGTGCGTTCGTCATGACTCAATCGTGGAGCCAGACGCTGGCTGGCTGGGCCGAATCATGGTGGGTCCAACCCGCACTTGATTCCGATGTCTATGTGTTGTTCCCACTGGCTTCGGAGTCAGGGGAAGACGCCGGTGACCAAACGGATCTCCTTCATGACGCGCTGCGACAGTGGAGCGGTCTCAGTGTACTCGCCGCGTCCGAACTCGACATCGATGAGGACGTCGTAGCGGGCGCGGCGTCGAATCCGGAGCCGGCGTTGCGCGCGGCCCGTCGTGCGGGCGCCGGCCGGCTGATCACCGGACGCGTGGTTCGCATTGCCGATACTGAGCGCGGTCGTGGAGCAGCGGCTGCGTGGCTCGATTCGGTTCGCGTGGACCTCCGGTTGTACGATACCGCACGGCCGGGCTCACCCATTCGTGAACGCAGCACCTGGGTTCCTGCCCGCGGACGCTCCTCGAGTTATCGTCTGCTCGCCGAAAACCTGCTCTTCGAAACGGACATGTTGACTCATGCGGCCGCCGAGGGCACGACATCATATCCTGCGAGGCGGCTGTTCAACTTCGCCGTGCACGACGTCGTAGCGTGGCAGCTGCTCCAGGCCGACTCACAGCTGGCCGCGGCAGTCGATATCGATTCCAATTTTGCGCACGCGTGGCTGTGGCTCGCGCAGGTGCGCGTCTGGATGGGTCGACCCGAGGCGGAATGGCGATACGCGGCTGAGCATGCGCATCGCCGACTGAATCTCCTCACCGGGTCCGACAGCCTGCGGGCGGACGCGCTCAGCGCGCGCGCGCAGGGACGCATCGTCGACTCGTGCGCCAGCTATCGACAGCTGACACGCGTCGACCGGAACGACTTTGGAGGATGGTTCGGCCTGGGCCACTGCCTGCTGTCCGACTCAGTCGTCATTCGCGATGCGTCCAGCCCTTCCGGTTGGCGCTTCCGCGCCGACTATCCCGAAGCGCTCGACGCGTACCGGTCGGCGTTCCGTATTCAGCCCTCCCTCCACCGTGCCTTCCGCAACAGGTCATATCGCGGGTTGCAGGACCTGCTTCGCACTCGCCGAAGCGTGCTGCGGACGGGTCGTGCCGCACCGCCCGATACCCTCAGTTTCAGGGCGTATCCAACGTGGCAGGGTGACAGCCTGGCGTTCATTCCCTTCCCCAGCAATCTCACGACACCTGCCTGGCTGGACTCCGCGTCGATCGACAGGGCCGTATATCGGCAGCGGAGGCTGTTCTACGACATGGCCACCACGTGGCGGATAGCCGACAGAGGGAATCCGGAAGCGCTCGAGGCTGTCGCCGTCGGGCTGGACCTTCTCGGCGATCCTGCGGGCCTGGATACCCTGCGAAAGGCGCGTCCGCTCGCGCGCTCCGCGACCGAACGAACCCGCATGGCGGCGTCCGAGGTCTGGTTGCAGCTGAAGTACGCTATTCCTGACGATGCTGCAGCGATGACAGCGGCCCGTGAGCTCGCCGACTCGCTGCTCACAGATGCATCGCTCATGGAGGCTGACCCCGGCGCGCTCTCCGGCCTGGCAGCACTTCTCGGCAGGGTGAACCTGTCGATCAGGCTGGCCCGCCATCCTCGCATGCTCGACGCGGCAAGCCTGCCGCCGGGCAGCGCCGCGCCGATTGTGTCCCTCTTCAGGTTCTCCGCGGCCGCCGCGCCTGCGGATTCGATCCGGCACTATCAGGAACGTGTGGACGAGATCCTCGACCGCGTCGATCCGGAGACCCGCCGTACGATCATGAGCAACTGGTACGTCCGCTCCGCCGGGCTCGCACTGCCGTCACATCGGTTCGACAACTTCGTGAGCATCACCCCCCCGAACCCGCTGCTCCGCGCACAGATTGCATTCGTGCAGGCAGACACCGCGGCGGTGCGCGCCCACCTCGACACCGTCGCCGCTCTGCGTCGCGCGCGGGGGATTGCACCCCGTGACATCACACTGGATGCCGTCGTGCAGGAAGCATGGCTCCTGCTGCGGATCGGTGACGCGGCGGCGGCCATGAATCTGCTGCGCCCCACGCTCGACGCCCTGTCGCAGATGCCACTCGACCTCCTCATGTCCGACGGGATGCCGTCGTGCCTTATCCGGGCCATGGCACTGCGCGCAGAGGCCGCTCGCGCTCAGGGCGATGCAGTCGATGCAGCGCGCTGGGCTGCGGCCGCACAGCTGATCCTGGCTCGACGCGAACTCGACTTCGATCCGCTCTTCAGACGGTGAGGCCATACAGCGCGGCCGTTGACCGGCCGCAGACAACTCCTCCTACGATGAGGTGAGTATGTCGATCCGCATGCAGGCAGCACGTTCCGGGATGGCTTCATGGATGGTTACGGTGATTGTGGTGATCGTGCTCGCCCTCATCTTCATTGCCCTTGGAGCTGCGATCGCCAGGCATCCGGAATGTCCGCACACCACGGAGCTGGGCACGATCTCCATTGCAGGTCCCATCACCAATGTGCCGGAATTCCACGACTGCCAGCGCCTGGTCATTGCCGGGCAGTACGGACCGCTCGTCGCGGTTTGGGTGTCGAACCGGATCAACCAGCTGTATGCTGACCTGGGGCCAGTTCCGCAAGACACTGTAGGAAGGCCTGCAGATTCTGCAGACCTGCTCGCCGCAACAAACACGACCAGCCGGTCCGTGCCGGTTCTGCAGATCTACAATTATGGAGACCCCGTACCCTTCGCTCCGCTCGGAGAATTACCGTTCGGGTTCACGTGCGTCTACTTCACCCTCGTCCAGGACTCGACGCTTCGCGCGTGGAAGTACAGCACCGGGACGAACAACGACTGTTATCAGCCTCTCACGCGGAGTGAGTTCGTCCCGGTGACCCGAGTCTCGTTCGAATTCACCAAAGACACCGACTATCCGCCCGTCGCCAGGTGGGAGTGGGATGCCGGGCAGGCGCGTCATGGCGTGGGTGTCAAATGTGGGACTGCATGGTGCCGCCTGGGGCCGCTTCGCATGACGGTGCAGCATTACGATAATCTCGTCACGGCCGCGGGTGAGGATTCTCGTGTTTTCTCGATTCCGGGCTGGTACGACGAGCAGGTGCTGTCCGCTCCGGAAGGCGGATTGATACCGATCAAGTTCATCCGGCGAGAAGGCCTCTTTCCCTTCCGAATTATTTTGTTTGGACGCAATCTCAAGCCGTCGGGTGTTCGAGGTACGATCTTTCCTGACCCGTCGCTAGAGAGCCGCAGGATCGGTGATTTCGAGAAGTGGGTCCGCGTGGCGGAAGTTCACTTGTCGGAGCCAAGCGAGCATTATGCGAGGAAATTCAACTTCGTTCATCACACCGAACAACCCGCTGCCGTGATCCACCTCAGGCACAGCACGGAGCATGACCCATGGCCGGTGCTGAAGTCCAGGGACGATGACTGGCAAGCGGCCATTGTCTCGTCGGCGGGCGACACCATTTTCAGGAAGGTCATCTGGCGCGGTTACCACGACAGCAAAGCGCAACCCGGATGGGTGCCAACCCCTGGCACGGTGCGCTGGCGCTGGCTCGAAGTCGATGAGACTACATGGGAATGGTGTCCGGAGGGGTGCTGCGAAACCACCACCGAAAGTCCTTGAATGCCTGCACCCGCGAAATGGCGTTCCATGCGGGCGACCCGGCCGCTTGCAGGCCTCGGCGAATTCGGCGATGACCTGTGCGGTCCGGGGGTCACAACGCGGCGCCCAGCACGTACAGCAGCCATGGTGACACGTGCAGTTCGGTCCGCCATGCGTACGGTTCGTCCGGTCGCCCGAGCGGCCGATGCGACTCCAGCACCGCCAGCCCGGCCGCGGCGAAGTCCGCGCGGTATGCGACGTCGTCCCAGAGCACGTCCTGGATCGGCCGGCGATCGCCGCCGTCGGTGATGGCGATACGTACTACGTCGCCCGTGCGTGCGGT
>JAGTUV010000401.1 GCA_018224305.1 Gemmatimonadota bacterium | reverse complement strand
GCGCAGGACGACCGTCTGTGCGTCGTGCAGCGCGGCCATCGCTCGGTGATCGATACGTTCTACGAGCACGGTGTCGAGGGCAATCTGTGGGCGGGCAACATCGTCGACATCTGTCCGGTCGGCGCGCTCCTGTCGAAGGACTTCCTGCACAAGGCGCGCGTCTGGGACCTGGACGGCGGCACGTCGATCTGCCCGAACTGCTCGCAGGGCTGCAACGTCCGGATCGACACGCGAGACAACCTCGTCATGCGCATGCGACCGCGCGCGAATGCGGACGTAAACTCGTACTGGATGTGCGACTACGGCCGTCATCGCTACGAGTGGATGAACGTACAGGACCGCGTCGAGGCTCCGCTGATGCGCGGCGCCGACGGACGGCTGCTTGCGACCAACTGGCAGAACGCCGTGCTCGCGCTGGTCGAGCGCATCCGGACTGCACGTGCGAACGGCGCCCAGGTCACCGTGATCGGCTCGCCCGTCCTCGGCAACGAGGACAACGGCATGCTGGCGAAGCTGGCCGCGACGATCGGTGACTCGACGCTGACATTCCGCTCCGAGCGTGCAGCCGAAGAGATTCCGCTGCCCGGCTTTGACAAGCTCGCACGCCGACGCGATCTCGCCGCCAACGTGCGCGGCCTCGAGGTTCTCGGCTTCACACGCACCGAGTCCGTGCCGTCGGTCCGTGGCGGCGTGGTCATCGTGCTGGGCGATGACCTGCCGGAGCAGACGGCGGAGTTCGCGAGCGGCGCGCAACTGTTCGTAGCCGTGACGTCGAAGGCCGGTGCGGCGGTCCGTGCGGCGGACTTCGTGCTGCCCGCGACGACATTCGCCGAGGCGGAGGGCACGTTCACCAATCACGAGGGTCGCGTGCAGCGGTTCTGGCCTGCGGTGCAGCCACCGGCGCTCGCGCGCCCCGCCTGGCAGATCCTGGGTGTGGTGCTCGCCGGTGTGGAGGAGGGCGCAACCGCACCCGCGACGGCCGGCGATGCGTTCGCGCGGCTGGGCGACTGGCACCCGGAGTACAGCGGTCTCAGCTATGACCTCATCGGTTCGCGCGGCGCGCTGATGAACGACACCGTCCGCCTGCCGGCCGCCGCGGGAGGCGACTGATGCACGACATGGGGGCGCTCACCGGGGCGCCGTGGCTGATCGCCATGCTGATCAAGGTCCTGGTTGTGTTCTTCGGGACCATGGTCGTCGTGGCGCTGCTCACGCTCATGGAGCGCAAGGTCTCGGCATGGATGCAGGACCGTCTCGGACCGAACCGTGTCGGCCCGGGCGGGCTGCTCCAGCCGGCCGCCGACGGACTCAAGAACATCCTGAAGGAAGAGACGTATCCGGCGCACGCATCGAAGCTGTTCTTCGTGCTGGCGCCCATGCTCGCGATCGGCCCCGCACTGATCACGTTCGCAGTCATCCCGTTCGCAGCACCGCTGCCGACGCCGTGGGGACTGGTGGACATGATCGTCGCCGATCTGCCGATCGGCATCCTCTACATTCTTGCGATCACGAGCCTGGGCATCTACGGCATCGTGATGGCCGGCTGGGCGTCGAACAACAAGTACTCGTTCCTCGGCGGACTGCGCGCAGCGGCGCAGATGGTGAGCTATGAGGTGTCGCTCGGCCTCAGCCTCATCCCCATTTTCTTTCTCGCCGGCAACGTCACGCTCACGCAGATCGTGTGGTCGCAGCAGCAGGAACTGGGGTGGTGGTACGCGTTCCCGCTCGGTCTGTCGTTCCTGTTCTTCGTGATCTCCGCGTTCGCAGAGACGAACCGCCTGCCGTTCGACGTGGCGGAGGCGGAATCGGAGCTGGTGACCGGCTACCACACCGAGTACTCGTCGATGAAGTTCAGCATGTTCTTCATCGCGGAGTACTCGAACATGGTGACCGCGTCCGCGCTGATGGCGACGCTGTTCCTCGGCGGCTGGGACATCCCGTTCTTCACGTTCGACAACATGCGCGTCATAGCACCGGGCATCGTCGAAGGGGCCGAACCCGCGTGGTGGAAGACGCTGCTCACGTTCGGGGCGTTCGGCATCAAGACGCTCTTCTTCATCTTCCTGTTCATGTGGGTGCGCTGGACGGTGCCGCGCTTCCGCTATGACCAGATCATGCACCTCGGCTGGAAGGTGCTGCTGCCGTCGGCGCTGGCGTACGTCACGTTCATGGCGGCCGCGATCCTGACGCTCGACACGCTCGGCGTGCCGTTCGACTTCTGGTACGGGCTGATCCTGACGGGCGTCAACCTGGTGCCGACGGTGCTGTTCCTCGTGCTGATCGACCGCGACCGCGTCATCGGTGGTACCGCACCGGCGGCGCGCCGGTCGGGACCCCTGCCGCAGGGGATCACGGCGACTCGCCGGCCGAACGCGGACGCGAATGTCGAAAGAGAGAATCAGGAGGCCTGATGGCCATAAACGTGAAGACCGTGAGACGGCCGGAAGGTCAGACGTCCTACCTGCGAGCGACGCTCAAGGGCATGGCGCTGACGTTCCGCCACCTCATCGATCCGAAGAAGATCACGCTCCAGTATCCGGACGAGAAGCCGGAGCTGCCGCCGCGCTGGCGCGGTACGCACCGCATGGCCGTCCACGCGGACGGCCGCCCCAAGTGCGTGGCCTGCGGTCTCTGTCCCACGGTGTGCCCGTCCAACTGCATCCGGCTGGTACCGGGTGAGGACGACCAGGGCAACCGCTACCCGATCGTGTACGAGATCGATGAGTTCCGCTGCATCTTCTGCGGCATGTGCCAGGAGGTGTGTCCGGTGGAGGCAATTCACGTGGGGCAGGACTACGAAAACGCCGAGTATACGCGCGAGCGGTTCATCTATGATCTCGATCGGCTCATGGCCCAGGACCATCCGGTCACTGCGTTGTGGGACCCGGAGGATCCGCTGGGTCAATGACAGACTTCCCTCTGACGCAGCTCCTGTGGTGGGTCTTCGCGTCCATGGCCGTCGGCGGCGGCCTCGGCATGGTGACGCGCAGGAACCCGGTCGCGAGCCTGCTGTTCCTGGTGCTCACGTTCTTCAGCCTGGCGGCGATCTACGTGCTGCTCGGCGCGCACTTCATCGCGGCCATCCAGATCATCGTATATGCCGGCGCCATCATGGTGCTGTTCCTGTTCGTGATCATGCTGCTGAATCTCGGCCATGACTACCAGTCGGACCTGCGGGGCGGCGTCTGGATCGTCGTCGGCTTCGTTGCCGCCGGTACGGTCGGCTGGTTCATCTGGCAGAGCTTCGGTGCGCCGGGGGCCGTGCTCCAGCGCGGCGGTGAGCAGCAGATCGCGGCGTCGGTCGAACAGATGAACGCGGTGGGTGCGATCGCGTACCCGCTGTTCCGCGACTACATCGTGCCGTTCGAGCTGGTGGGTATCCTGCTCCTCGTCGCGATCATCGGTGCCGTCCTGCTCGCGAAGCGGAGGGTCTGACATGCAGATGATCGGTGGAATGGATCTGACGACGATGTCGCTCGCGCTCTCTGCGATCCTGTTCTCCATCGGGGTCGTGGGGGTGATCGTGCG
>JAGTUV010000400.1 GCA_018224305.1 Gemmatimonadota bacterium | reverse complement strand
GGACATGGACGGCGCCCTGGACATGGACGCAGCATCGACCATGGACTCCGCCTCGGACCACGGCGCCTCGGACGCGCATGCAGTCGCTCTTCACGAGCCGTCGCGCACGATGCTCAGGCTCCTGCTGCTGACCCTCATCATGGTGGCTGCCGCACTCCTTGCGCTGTCCGTCGGCGCGGCCGGCCTGCCGCTGCGCGATGTCATTGCTGCACTCACGGGTGCCGGCGACGCCACCACGCGTACGATCGTGATCGAGTTGAGACTGCCGCGCGTCGCGCTTGCGCTCGTGGCGGGTGGCGGACTCGCACTCGCCGGAGCCGTGTTCCAGGCCGTGCTGCGCAATCCGCTGGCGGAGCCGTACGTGCTCGGCGTCGCGGGCGGCGCCGCTGTCGGAGCGGTCGGAGCCGTGGTGCTCGGTTTTGCCGTGATACCCGGTGTAGTGCAGCTGGCAGCGCTCGCGGGCGCGATCGGGGCGATGCTGCTCGTGCTGCGCATCGCGCTGCGCGTCGGGCACGCGCTCGACACCCGCGTGCTGCTGCTGGCCGGCGTCATAGTCGGAGCGTTCTTCAACGCCGTCATACTCCTGCTGCTGATGCTCGCCGACGTCGAGAGCTTCCGGTCCGCGGTGTTCTGGATGATGGGCAGCCTGTCCGGCGCGAGCTGGCGCTCTGCCTTGCTGCTCACGCTCTACGTCGTCCCGTCGATGGTGGTGCTGCTGGCTCTCGCGCGGTCGCTCAATCTGCTCGCGATCGGCGAAGAGACCGCGCTCTTTCTCGGCGCCCGCGTCGAGCGTGTCAAGCTGATCGCGTATTTCATCGCGTCACTGCTCGTCGCTGCCGCCGTGTCGGCCTGCGGTGTGATCGGCTTTATCGGCCTGATCGTGCCGCACGCCGTACGCCTGGCCTGGGGCAGCGACCACCGGCTGCTCCTGCCCGCGTCCGTACTCGGCGGCGGCACGTTCCTGCTGCTCGCCGACACTGCTGCACGCAGCATCGCCGCTCCGGCCGAGCTGCCCGTCGGCGTGATCACCGCGCTCGTCGGCGTTCCGATCTTTGTGCTGCTGCTGCGCCGGAGCCCCACCCTGTGAGCGGGCCCACGTCACGCCGGCACGGTGACGGCAGGCCGTCGCCCTCGGAAGGCGCGGTGATCCGTGCGCGAGACCTGACGTTCCGCTATCCGCACGGCGAGCGCAACGCGGTTGATGTGGTTGACCTGGATGTGGCTGTGGGCGAGATGGTCGCGCTGCTCGGCCCGAACGGATCCGGCAAGTCCACACTGCTTCGTCTTCTGCTGGGCGCGCTGGCGTCCGCTCGCGGGAGTGTCACGCTGCTCGATCGTCCGCTCGCCGACTGGCGCCGCGATGATGTCGCCCGTGCCGTGGGTGTAGTGACGCAGACGGAAGAGCCGGCGTTCCCGCTCACGGTGCGCGAGTTCGTCGCCATGGGCCGCTACGCGCATCTCGGCGCATGGCGGCGTGAGGGACCTGTCGATCGCGCGGCCATCGCACAGGCGCTCGACCGCTGCGGCCTCACCGCGCTCGGCCATCGCTCCGTACTCGAGCTGTCCGGCGGCGAGCGTCAACGCACGCGCGTCGCACGCGCACTCGCGCAGCAGCCGCGCACGCTGCTGCTCGACGAGCCGACCGCATCGCTCGACATCGCACACGAGATGTCGCTCTTCGAGCTGCTCGCCGAGCTGCGGCAGGACGGCGTGACCGTGCTGATCGTCACACACAACATTAACGTCGCCGCACGCTATGCCGACCGTCTCGTGCTGCTCGACCGGGGCCGCATCGCAGCGGCCGGAACACCGGACCTGGTTCTGACGCGGGAAATCATTGAGCCCGTCTACCAATGGACCGTCGCCATCAGACGCGAGGATGACGCGCCGCAGGTCATACCGCAGCGCAAACACCCCGGAATGACACGCCATCATCACACAGGGAGGCTGGAGTGAGGACGTACCTGATTGCAGGTGTTGTACTACTGGGCACATTGCCGCTGAGCGCTGAAGCGCAGCAGGAGCCGGACACCGTGAAGCTGCGGGAACTGGTGGTCACCGCCACGCGGTTCGAGACACCGATCGCGAATGCCCCCGGCAGCATCACCGTGCTCGATGGCAACGCGATGCGCCGTAACGGCCAGCGCTTCCTCATCGACGCGCTCCGCACCGTGCCGGGCGTGACACTCGCACAGAGCGCAGGGCCGGGCGCTCTGACATCTCTGTTCATCCGCGGCGGCGAGAGCAACTACGTGCAGGTGCTCGTGGACGGCATCCAGATCAATGACCCGGGCGGTTCGTTCGACTGGGCACACCTGCGCACGGAGGACATCGAACGCGTGGAGATCGTGCGCGGCCCCGCCAGCGTGCTGTATGGCTCGGATGCGGTCTCCGGCGTGGTGCAGATCTTTACCCGGGATGGTGGCGCGCCCCGCCTGGAGGCCGGTATCAACAGTTCCCGCGGCGACAGACACGGCGAGTCCGGCAGCGCGTTCGACACGCATGCGTGCGATGCGTCCGTCACCGGTCGCGCGACGCTCCCGCT
>JAGTUV010000399.1 GCA_018224305.1 Gemmatimonadota bacterium | reverse complement strand
CGCGGCCTGACGCTCCCCGCGGCCTGACGCTCCCCGCGGCCTGACGCTCCCCGCGGCCTGACGCTCCCCGCGGCCTGACGCTCCCCGCGGCCTGACGCTCCCCGCGGACGGTGGCCCGGTGCACCATGTGACCTGGCAGGCCGCTCATTCGTCTGATGATCACGGACCACTGCACCAAGGACGATGAGGGCTCATGGATGAACGACTGCACGCAGCGCTCGACGGCGATCTGACGCCGGCTGACCTCACAGCGGCTGAGCGCGCTGAGAAAGCCGCATTCGAGGCTCACGTGAGCCGGCTGCGCGCGGACATCAACCGCCGGGCGCCTGTGGATACGGACGCGGCAGTGATGAGACGCATCCACGACCTTGGTCTGGAGCCGCTGACTGCGCCACCGGAACCGCTGCTCCGGCGTGTCGCGCGAACGGCCTGGTCGGCGCACGAAGTGCGGATGCGCGTTCGGCCCGTCTACGCGCTGGCCGCGGCAGCGGTGCTCGCGGCCGTGCTCCTGTCGGGCGGTGCGCTGCTCGGCGGTGCGTTCCAGCCGTTCGGGTCGCAGGGCGGTTCCGTCGCCCTGACAGAACAGCCGCCGGCCTCCACAAACACTCCCGCCGACGTGATCTATGTTCAGTTCCGGCTGGACGCGGGCAGCGCATCGAACGTCGCTCTCGCAGGATCGTTCTCCGACTGGCAGCCCGCGCACGGCATGGAAAGGTCAGTCGACGGTGTGTGGACCGTGCTGCTCGCGCTGCCGCCGGGCGTACACGACTACGGCTTCGTCGTCGACGGTGAACGCTGGGTGCCCGACCCCTATGCAGCCCAGGTGGACGACGGGTTCGGCGGCGTCAACAGCCGGCTGACCGTGCTGACGCCCGCAAACCATCTGTGAGATGCGCATGGGTCGGCGCACTCGGGGACTGGTTCGCCGCCCGGTTGGCGGGAGCGAACCGATCGCCGCCCATGACGCCCTCGTAGCGAAGCCATGAACGACCGGCACTTCGACGCGGGCGTATTGGCGCAGATGAGCGATGCGCAACTGGTCGGTCGCGTGATCGGTGGTGATCACGACTGTTACCGGTTTCTGGTGCAGCGGCACCAGGACTCGATGTTCCGCGTAGCCTATGCGCTGGTCCTCGACGACGACGTCGCTGCCGACATCGTTCAGGATGCGTTTGTTCGCGCGTACGTGAGCCTTGCACGCTGTCGCGATCGCAGCCGCTTCCGTGTCTGGCTGCTCGCGACGCTGCGCAACCGCGGCCTCGACTATCTGAAGGAGAAGCGCCGCGGCGACCTCTCGCTCGATGTCGATGGCGTGACGCGACGTGCGGAGGCCATGGGCGCGCATACCGGCGCGGAGGATGAGCGGCACGCGCTGCGTACCGCGCTGGAGGATGCGATCGCTCGCCTGTCGGACCCGCTCCGCGAGGCGTTCCTGCTCCGTCACGTCGAGCAGCTTTCAGTCGAGGAGACTGCGGCCGTGCTTGGCACCGGCACGAGCGCCGTCAAGATGCGCGTGCACCGTGCACGCGAACAGCTGAAGGAATGGCTCGCGGATGACGAGAATGATCACGAACGTAGTGGTGGAATCGACATGCCCGACACAGCCGGACAGGATGTGACCGGGGACGGGCTTCGTTCGTCCTGGTAATGACAGCGTCCGAACGCGATGCTATCGGAGTTGAGAGACCCATGAAGATCATACTGAGATTGCTGCCTGCAATCCTGTTGCTGTTACCGGTTCCCGCATCGGCGCAGTCGCAGGATGCTGGCGTCCAGCGCTCGCTCGAGCGCGCACGTCTTGCCGGCATTCCTGTCGAGTTGCTCGAAAGCAAGATCGCGGAGGGCCGGGCGAAGGGCGTCCCGATGGACCGCATCGCCGATGTCGTCGAGCGACGCCTCCAGGTATTGCAGCGCGTACGCACGCACATCGACCCGCGCCGCGAGTTCAGCAGCGAAGAGCTGGGAGTCGCCGGTGACGCGCTCACGGCAGGCGTCGATGAGGCCGTGCTGCGAACCATCAGCGAAAGCGCGCCCCGTGAGCGCCGCGCCGTAGCGATCGCTGCGCTGTCCCAGCTCGTACGCCTCGGGCACCCTTCGCAGGACGCTCTTCTCAGGGTTACCCAGGCGTTGAACGCCGGACCCGAAGCCCTCATGAACCTGCCCGGTCAGGCCGCCGCAGCCGCGGCGCGGCGCGGACCTCCAGTGTCGCCACCCGGTGCTGGCACAGGACAGGGGGATGGGCGCGGCGGACCGCCGGCCGGTATTCCCCCGGGCAAACCCCCGACGCGGGGCGGTAACCCCGGGAACTGAACGCTGGTGACCCGCCCCGGGGCTATGCCCGCCCGGGACGGGTGACCGCTCGGGCGCGAATGCCCGACAGACCGGTGCCCCCCGGGCGCGATGCCCCGACAGACCGGTGCCCCCCGGGCGCGATGCCTGCGGAACCGGTGACCCGCCCCGGGCGCGATGCCCCGCGCGGACTATGCAGTTTGCCGCTCGCCGCTCGTCGCCCCCGCCACAACCCCGCGCCGGAATATCCAGAACAGCAGTGGTCGCCCTTCGTGCTAACTCGTTGGAGGCATTGATATTGCGACCCCCTCAGGCGACCAGCACGGAGTGTGGATTATGATCATGGCCAGATCCTCCTTCATGGAGGAGAATGTGGATGCGATACAGATGACACAGCCTGCGCCCGTCGGGCGGCGGGAGCGCCAACTCATTCTGCTTGTCGACGACGACCCCCACGACCGCGAGATCTACGGAAGCATCCTCTGCTACAACGGGTTTGATGTCATGTGCGCCAGCGATGGCAGCTCGGGAGTTCGTCTCGCCCGCAACATCGTGCCCGACGTCGTCCTGCTCGACATCGGTCTGCCGGACCTCCACGGCCTCGATCTCTGCTCCACACTGCGGACCGATCCGGACACCGCCGCGATTCCCGTTGTCGCACTGTCCGCCTATGCCGAGGCCCGGATGGGCGAACAGGCCCGACTTGCCGGCTGCACCCGCTACATCGAGAAGCCTGCCAGTCCCGTTGCGGTGCTTCACGAGATCGAGCAACTCGTCGGCAAGGCGCCACTGCCCGGTGAACGAGACCCGCCGCGGCTGACAGTGCCGGACTGAACGCGCCGGGATTTAAGATTCCCGGGCCGCTGAGCAACACGCCGGGATCCCCGGGCCGGACTGAACAACAGCCGGGATCCCCGGGCCGGGCTGAACTGGCTGGAATCCCCGGTTAGCAACGGCAGGGCGCAAAAAAAACAGCCGCCCCCGGAAAACCGGGAGCGGCTGTCTCTCGTGAAGAGCTTACGTCAGATCTTGGTGACGTTCGCTGCCTTCGGGCCCTTGGGCTCCTCGAGCACGTCGAACTCGACGCGATCGCCCTCGGACAGTGACTTGAAGCCGCTGCCCTGGATAGCCGTGTGGTGCACGAAGCAGTCCTTCGAGCCGTTCTCCGGTGTGATGAATCCGAAGCCCTTGGTGTCGTCGAACCACTTCACGGTGCCTGTCGTACGCATACCGTACTCCCTGAAATTGTGATGACGTCGAGTACGGAATGACCGAACCGATCCATCATCGCGTGTGTGGCGGAATCCCTTTCCGCCTTAGCATAGGCCCAATAAAAAAGGAACCGGGATGTGCCCAGTTCCGTCACTGGCGCCTACGCATCAACTATAGTATAACCGCGCGGCCGGTTTTGCGAAAGAGGGGCGTGACGTACACCTCAGCCGCCGGGTCTGCGGGTTGGCGGCTGGATCGGGGCGGGGGTGGGGCTGCTGGCGGGACGGCTGGATCGCCCTGCTGGCGGGATGGACTGCAGGAGCGGATGGGGCGGGCCCGCTCCCGGCCTCATGTAAGGATATCCCCGATTGCGCCCTCCTCCCACACTTATTACGCTTGATCTGAGAATGATTTTCAACCACAGATCAGAGGCCTCGTGATCGCTCGCGTTCGTGCCGCTCGAAATCGCAGGAAGCTGCGCGCCGCACTTCGGAGGGCGCAGCCGGCGCATCCTGACCTGCGCCTGGCGGAAATTCCGCTTCGCGAGGTGGTGGAACTGGTGCGCATCGATCTGCCTGCGGATGAGATGGAGCCGCTGCTCGAGCTTGGTTTGTTGCCGGGTTGTCGGGTATGTCCAGTCCAGCGCTCGCTGTTCGGCGATCCCGTGCTGATGGTGGATGGCTCGCTGATCGCATTGCGGCGGGAAATGGCGAGCTGTCTGTGCGTCCGGCGTATGGAGCCGGCGACGAACTGACCGCACCCGGTGGCGAAGACGACGATGCCTCCGGGCGGGCGACCCGCGAGGGCGGTTGAAAAGGACTCCGCGGATCGGGCAGGCATTGCGCTGGTTGCGCTGGTGGGCCCGCCGAATGCCGGCAAGTCGACACTCTTCAATCAGCTGACGGGCCTTCGCCAGAAGGTCGCGAACTACCCGGGCGTGACGGTCGAGAAGCATTTCGGCCGCGCTCGACTCCCCGACAATACGGAAGTGACGCTCGTCGATCTGCCGGGCGTGAACGGCTTCTCCGCGCGCACGCTGGACGAGCAGGTGACGCGCGACGTGCTGGAGGGTCGCATCGAGGGTCTGCCGGTGCCGGATGCATTGGTCCTGATCGTCGACTCGACGCGACTCGAATCACAGCTGATGCTGGTGGATCCGGTGCTCGCGCTGAACATGCCGACGCTGCTGGTGCTGAACATGTCGGACGAGCTTGCTCAGCGCGGCGGCAGCGTGGACGAAGTGGAGCTGGCCGCGCAGCTCGGCGTGGAAGTTGTGCGTGCGAACGCGCGTGCAGGTGTGGGCATCGAGGAAGTCCAGCGTTTTCTGTCGCGGGTCGCGCACGGTGCAGTGTTGAAGCGTGCGGAGCGTCCGGAACGTAAGTTCGCCGCGCCATCGGAAGCGCGTCGCATCGAGCTGCCCGTCGTGGACGTGTTCGTCACGCGGCGCGGCCGCATGAAGGTGATCGGGCAGCAGGCGCGGTTCCGGCAGCCGCTACCGTCGCGCATGACGGAGCGCCTCGACTCCGTGCTGCTGCACAGGTGGCTCGGCCCGATCCTGTTCCTGCTGATCGGCGCGCTGGTCTTTCAGGCGATCTTTGCGTGGGCGGCGCCGTTCATGGACGCCATTGAGTACGTCATTGCCGGGTCCGGCGAATGGCTGCGCGCACGAATGTCGGATACGTGGTTCCGATCGCTGCTGATCGACGGTGTGTGGGCGGGCGTCGGATCCGTCATCATCTTTCTGCCGCAGATCCTGATTCTCTTCCTGTTCCTCGGAATGCTCGAGGACTCGGGGTACATGGCGCGCGCGGCATTCATTGCCGACCGCATGATGTTCCGTGTCGGGTTGCAGGGCCGCGCATTCCTGCCGTTACTGTCCGGGTACGCGTGCGCAGTCCCTGCCATCCTTGCCGCGCGCACGATCGAGGATGAACGTGATCGTCTTGCGACCATCTTCGTCGTGCCATTCATGACGTGCTCCGCGCGACTGCCCGTGTATGCGCTGCTGATTGCCGCGTTCATTCCGGAGCGTGCACTTCTCGGCCCGTTCTTCGGCACACGTGCCGCGACACTGCTCGGTCTGTACGCGCTCGGCGCACTCGCGGCGATCGGCACCGCGTTCCTGCTCAAGGGAACGCTCCTGCGCGGCAAGGGTGCACCGTTCCTGATGGAACTGCCGCCCTACCGCATCCCGACACTGCGCTCCGTCGCTCTGCGACTCTACGATCGCTCACGGATCTTCCTGCGCCGCGTCGGCCGCATCATCTTCGCCGTCACCGTGATCCTCTGGGCGCTGACGCAGTTCCCCCGCATCGGCGGACAAGCCCCTCCGGTAGACGACAGTGCCCTCGCGGCGATCGGCCACGTGATCGAACCCGCCATCGCTCCGCTCGGCTTCGACTGGCGTATCGGCGTCGGCCTGGTGTCGTCGCTCGCCGCACGTGAAGTCATCATTGGCACGCTCGGCACGATCTACGGCATCGAAGGTGCCGATGAAGGCTCCATGGAGATGCAGGAGACGTTGCAGGGTGCGCTCACGTTCGGCGGCGCGATCGCGCTCCTCGTGTTCTTCGCGTTTGCCCTCCAGTGCACGTCGACCGTGGCCGTGATGCGCCGCGAGACCGGCGGCTGGAAGTGGCCCGCGCTCCAATTCAGCTACATGCTCGTCCTCGCCTGGGTCGGGGCCTATATCGCCAACGCCGTCTTCTGACCGGAGGCCGGTCGCCGGCGCCTCGATCCGGACCGATACTATTCTCCCAACCCCCGACAATCAGTTTCCGGAAAGTCGCCCATTCCCGCCCGCACCGCCGCGGTCACTGTCGCGCATATCCCGACGAGTCAACACGTTAGGCCATCGTCTTCGCAAACCGCCACACTTCCTCGCATCTTGCATACGCTCTCCTGAGGGCCGACTCGCCCGGTTGAACGCATCGATGCAGAACGTATCCACTGGTGACGGCAGGAGAACGAGAATGGTGTTTCAAAAACGTCGCCCAACGGTCGATCTCGAACGACGTATCGAGAGCCTCCAGGTCGAAGCGCTACAGTGCATGATTCCCGGTGAGGCGGCGACGCCTCTGAATCAGGCCGGTGATCTGCTCATGCGGTCCGGCGATCCCGCCGGCGCACTGGAACTCTACGGTCAGGCGGTCGATTCGCTGGTCGAGGCGGACCGCTTCGAAGCGGCGATCGGGCTGTGCAACAAGATCATCCGGACCGTCCCGAACGTGGTGCGAGCGCGCTGCACGCTTGCGTGGTTGGCGATCGGTGCCGGCTTCACGGGTGAACTGTCGAACCGCGTGGGCGACTATGTCTCCGCCGCGGAAGCATGCGGCCGCGAGACGATCGCGCAGCGGCATGTGCGGCAGATGGCGGACGTCGTGGAGATCCACGATGTCCGCATCATGCTCGGTGAGTACCTGATCCATCTGGGAGATGACTGCGCTGCGAACGATCTGTTCGGCCAGATCTACTCCGAGCGCAACACCGGCACTCAGCGGTCGATCGGACAGGATGAGCGTTGGCGCGGCGTGCGTCAGGCCGCGCTCATGAACCTGCGCACGGGTGCCGCGATGGTCGCGTGACGCACAGCACATCGTGAGCTGCGGCAGGCCGGCCCGATGGCCGGCTGAGCAGCAGACAGCAGGAGTACTACAGGGCCCCGGCGGTCAGCATGACGCCGGGGCCGATTCGTGCCGGTCGACCCGGGTGGCCTCCCGAATGCCGAATCGTGTGTAGCGGTATGTGCCGGCAATCAGCAGGGAGAATATCGGCCCGCCGTAGCAGAACACGGCCCAGGGTGCATATGCGATGGTCGGCACACCGAGTGTCGTTGCCATGAAGACTGCGGATACCGTCCACGGCATGAGCGGCTCCGTGATGGTGACACCGTCCTCGAGTGATCGCGAGAGGTTGACGGTATCGAGGCCGCGCTCGCGATATGCCTGCTGGAACAGCCCGCCGATGACGAGCGCGGTGACACCGCCGTGGCTCGTCAGAGCGATCATCGTCGCGCCGGCAGCCATCGTCGCCGTGATCAGGCCGAACACCGAACGGACTGCGGCGAGCATTCGGCGGATCAGCAGATCGAGTGCGCCGGCGGCATCCATCGCACCGGCCAGGAGGAACGCCGAGATGACGACGATGAGTGTCGTCGCCATGCTGTAGAGACCGCCGCGCTGCACGAGCGTCGCGAACGCCGGACTGAGTGCCTCCGATTCAGCACCCGCTGCAGCCACCATCTCGATGCGGAACCCCGCGATTGCGGCACTCACCGCGTCCTGCACGCCGAAGCCCTGCACGACGACGCCGATGGCCGCCGCGACCAGCGACGACAGGGTGATCGCCAGCGCGGGCGGTGTATTCCGCATGATGCTCCAGATCACGACGGCTGGCGGCAGCAGCACTATCCAGTGCAGAGTGAAGACGGCATCGAGATCGGCAAGGAGCAAGCGAGCGGAGTCCGGCAGCCCATCGCCGGCGAACGGTGTCAGACGGGCGGCCATCGTGTACACCAGCAGTGCGATGAGGAAGGATGGCAGCGCCGTGTACAGCATGTGCCGGATGTGCGAGTAGAGTGGAGCGTCAGCGCCAATGGCGCAGATGTTCGTCGAGTCGGAGAGCGGCGAGAGCTTGTCACCGAAATAGGCACCGGACACCACCGCGCCTGCAGTCGCGGCCAGCGGTGCATCGAGTGCGGCCGCCATACCCATCAATGCGACGCCGATCGTGCCCGCAGAGCCCCAGGATGTGCCGGTGCACAGCGACATGACTGCCGTCGCGAGGAACGCGGTCACAATCAGGAACTCCGGCCGCACCAGTCGCACTCCCTGGAACACCAGCCACGGTATGGTACCGGATAGCACCCACGTGGCGATGAGCATGCCGATCGACAGGAGGATGAGCAGCGCGGGCAGCACGGCTGCGATCTTGTCGCCCGTCGAGCTCTGAATGTCAGCCCAGGTCACGCCGTGCCGTGCGGCAATCACTCCCGCTGCCGCGGCAGCCGCGAGGATCACGGCGACGAGCATCTCGCCCGTCATGCCGATCGTGAGAGCACCGGCGATCAGCAGTCCGACGAGGACGAGGAGCGGCAGCAGCGCTTCGACGACGGTGAGCTGTCGCTGCGCGGTCACAGCGTGCGCAGAGCCGTGTCGAGGTCGTCAATCAGCACGTCGGCTCCTTCCAGTCCCACCGATATGCGGATCAGGCCGTGCGGGATGCGCTGTGCATCGAGGTCGGCGGCATTCGTGCCGCGGTTCGGTGTGATGACCAGGCTCTCGACGCCACCCCAGCTCACGCCGATGCGAAAGCGGCGCAGGCTGTCGATCACGCGTCGCACGTTGTCAAGGTCAGCGGTATTCAACTCGAAGCTGAACAGGCCCGCGAAACCGGTGAGCGACGAGGGATGGTCCGGCTGTGCGACAGGGAAGGCGGGGTGGAACACGCGGCGCACGGAATCATGCGCACGCAGGAACGAGGCGACACGCAGGCCATCCTCGTGATGCTGACGCATGCGTGCGGGCAGCGTGCGCAGCCCGCGCAGCAGCAGCCAGGCGTCGAACGGTGCGAGGATCCCGCCGTTCAGCATGAACGCACGCTGGAAGATCTCCAGCATGAGTTCGGCGCTGCCGATGACGGCGCCCGCAATGACGTCGCTGTGACCGCCGATGTACTTGGACGCCGAGTGGACGACCAGGTCGACGCCGAGCGGGATCGGTTTCTGAAACAGCGGGGTCGCCCAGCTGTTGTCAATGCACGATATCGCGCCGTGCTCGCGAGCGATGCCGGCGATCGCCCCGACGTCGAGCGTGCGGCATAGCATCGTGCCCGGACTCTCCAGCCAGAGCAGCCGAGTGTTCGATCGAAGGGCTGCCCGGACGCGGTCGGGATCGACGTCGAGCAGCAGGTCGTGCTCGATACCGAAGCGTCTCAGGTGACGGGCGAGCTGGAGGGTCGGGCCGTACGTGTGATTGACGAAGAGGATGTGATCGCCAGCGCGCAGGAGTCCGAGCATGACGGCGCTGACGGCGGCCATGCCCGAGGCGAAGCACGTGCACACCTCGCCCCGTTCGAGCCGTGCGAGCTTGCGCTCGAGTACTTCCACGGTGGGGTTCCGGCCGCGGCTGTAGACGTGGGTCTCGTGCTCGGCGCCGAGGCCGTCGATGAGCGACTGCACGTCGGGGAACGCGAACAGTGAAGTCTGAACGATGGGGGCAGCCATCGGCGCGCTGCCGCCGGTGTCGGGGGGCGTGTCATCGTCGAGGCAGGTCGCAATGTCGGTCGGGTCCACGGGCATGCCGCACAAGGTAGCGTCGGCGCGGGACGGTTCGTCAAGGCCTCCGCCCCGGCTGATCCTTGCGAACGGGGCGTGCTGCGCGAACGGGGCGTGCTACATGCCTCCCGGGCGTGTACCCCCGCGACGTGCTACATCTCTCCCGGCCGTGTATCCCCGGGTCGCATGTCACGAGGCAGCATGTCGCCCGGCAGCATGTCTCCCGGCCGCATGTCGCGTCGGCCGCGCATGCGTTGCTGTCGCAAGGCGCGCAGTTCCTCGCGCTGTTCGGACGTGAGCACGGCTTCGACCCGCTCCCGGGTCTCGCTGGCGAGAGCGCGGAACTGCGGCTGGAACTGCATGGTCAGCGCACGCGCACGCACCCTTTCCTCAGCGAGAATGCTGTCGATCTGCGTGCGCTGCGCCGCCGTCAGGTTCAGACTCATGGTGAGACCTTCGCCGTAACGGGCGCCGGAAGCCATGGGTATGCGCGAACGCTCCATCCCCGGCAGCGCCGCATCGGCGCGCTGGGTCGCGATGAAGCGGTCGCCGAGAATGCCGATCAGCGCGCCGAGCGTCGCGACGAGAGCGAGGACCAGCACGGCCTGTACGCGTGGACTGAGTGCGGGTCTCACCATTCCTCCCGGTCATACAGGAGCAGCGCATCGATCACATCGCCGTTGCTGGCATCGGCAGCGAGCAACGGCACGGACGCGTAGGGCAGGTTGAAGGCGAGTTCCTCTTCGATCGTACGGAACTCCGTTTGCGCCACAGCGGGAGCTGGCCGGTCGGGCATGGCGACGCCGGTTGCGAGCAGAAGCGAGATACACGCAGCGGCGGCGGCCACGCGCTGGTTGCGCGATGCCGCGCTGCCGAGCAGCTGCCACCACGTTCCCGTCCTGCGACGCAGCAGCGGAGCCGCGGCCGCGGTGGTGCGCGCGTGGAGAGCAGCCCAATCCACCCCGAGCAAAGGCGGCTCGGGCGCGTGTGCGCGCAGCAACTCACGCATCGCCGTGTCCTCGTCTGAATGCTGTCCTGTCATATGTCCTCCCTGATGGGCGCGAGCACGCTGCGAAGTGACTTGCGTGCCTCGTGCAGATGCCACCGCACGGTTCCGTCCGCCAGACCCATGATACGACCTATCTCCCCGCTGCGGAGTCCTTCCAGGTCCGCGAGCTGCACGATCGTCCGCTGCTTCTCGGGAAGCATGCCCAGCGCATCGTTCAGCCGCCGCCGCAGGTCCGAGTTTTCCATCTGCCGGTCAGGCAGCGAGCCCGTCGCTGCTGCCGTCTCCGGCAGCGGCGAGGTCGTGCGAATTCCGCGTCCGCGTCTGAAATTCAACGCCTGGTTCACCACGATGCGCAGGAGCCACGGCCGGAACGGGCGGCTGCGATCGAGCCGGTCGATCTTTTCGAGCGCGCGCACGAACGAGTTCTGCACTACGTCCTCCGCATCCTCGCGATGCTCCAGCACACGGTACGCGACCGAGAATGCCCGCTGCATGTGCCGCGATACGAGTTCGCCGTACGCCTCCGCGTCGCCGCGCACGACGCGTTCGACCAGACGCCCGTCCTGCATGGCCTCCTGCGCATCAATGAGCGCAGCGTCGTCATCATCGGTGCCCACGCGGAACGGCAGCGCCATGCAGCCGGCGTGTGCTCAGTGCCCGGCGTGACCGCGAGGCGCTGCCCGCAGCTCACGGAGCCTGTTCTGCTGCTCGGCCGTCAGAGTGGACCGGATCTCCTGCATCGCCTGCTGCGTGTTCTCCCGCAGCTGTTCCATGACCGGGCGGAGTTCCCCGGTCATCATGCGTGCGTTGCCGACCACACCCTGCCGCTGCCGCATCTCCGCGCCGCGTCCGCGCATCTCCGCGCCGCGCTCCTGCATCTTCGCGCCGCGTCCGCGCATCTCCGGGCCGCGCTCCTGCATCGGGGCGCTCATGCCCGCGCGCATTTCCGTGCCGCGCTCCTGCATTTCCGTGCGCATGCGTTCGCGCAACTCGGCACGCTGTTCGGGCGTCATCGCTGCGCGCTGCTCCGGCGTCATGCGGGCATGATCGGCGCCGGCATGCATGCTGTCACGCATGGCGGCGCGGCGCTCCAGCATCTGCTCGCGCTGCGCCTGCATGGTTTCCGGACGCTCCGCGCGCATCTGCTCGCGCGCACTCGACAATTGAGCGAGCAGTGGAGCATTCTGCTCACGGAGGCGTGCCTGCACCTGAGCGATCTGTGACGCCTGCGCGTCCGTGAGTGCGAGTTCCTCGCGCAACTCGAGAATCCGGTCGGCCTGCGCACCAGGGTTGGCCATGCGCATCTGCGCGCCCATGCGGTCATGACCGGGCTTTGGGGTCTGAGCCTCCGCAGCGCCGGGCAGCGCGAGCGCGGTCAAAACTGCCAGTCCAAAGGCGGAGATCGTATTCCTTTGCATCGTGGTACCTCCTGTGGGTCTCTTCAGCGACCGCAACCTCGCAGCCGTCGTATATGTTGATACACGCGAAGGGGGATAAGCGTTTGCCGGCCCGGCTTGCGCCGGAGGCACTTCGCCGGCGGCCCGCTTCACCCCACGGACCCGGGTTTCACCTTTCAGGCGAACCCATCCGCACATGGGTCCGCCCCGGCGAAACCGCTATAGTGATCCTGCTACTGCCCGCCAGGTGGTGCTCCCAGGTCCTCAGCCCCAGAAAACGGTGGATAACCGATACTCAAATGGTCCTACCTGGCATCTGGAAAGCAGGTCCGGTGTTGCAGCCGGTGTTGCGGGCTGCGCGTGCATGTCGGCATCTTGCACAATATCCCCCGGCAACGCAGGAAATCGCCATGTTCTCGCAGGCCTCGCCCGCTCGCACGATGATCGCTGCCGCCAGTCCGGCTGCGATAATGCTTCTGGCATCGGTAGCAGCGTGCGCGCCGCTGACCGCGCAATACGTCCCGCCCGCTGGCGCCTGGGAGCAGCGGGCACCGGAGCAGGTCGGTGTCGATGCCTCGGCCGTGGAGGCTGCCGTGGCATTCGCGATCGAGAACGAGTCGACAGGTCTGCGGGATCTGCTGGCGAATCATTACCGCACGTTCGGGCGGGAGCCGCACGGCGAGGCGGTCGGGCCGTTCATGGACAGGGGCGATCCGACGGGCATCATCGTGCGGAACGGCTACATCATCGCGGAGTGGGGCGATCCACATCGCGTCGATGTCACGTTCAGCGTCACGAAGAGCTTCCTGTCGACGACGGTCGGTCTCGCGCTGGATGACGGCCTGATCGACAATCTCGGTGATCCGGTGCACGCGTACATGGCGCCGGTGCTGACGTATCCTGCCCACGAGGTGATCCGTCCGTTCGACTCCGTTCAGAATCGGCGCGTGACGTGGGATCACCTGCTGCGGCAGACGAGCGACTTCGAAGGCACGCTGTGGGGCAAGCCGGACTGGGCGGACCGACCGCGCGGTGACCCGGAGGAATGGAGGGTGCGCCCGCGCAACGAACCGGGCACGGTGTATTCATACAACGACGTGCGCGTGAATGCTCTCGCGCTGGCGGCGCTGAACGTCTGGAGGCGGCCGCTCCCGCAGGTGCTCAGGGAGCGTGTGATGGACCCGATCGGAGCGTCCGATACGTGGCGGTGGTATGGCTACGATAGCTCGTGGATCGTGCTGGACGGCGTGCTGATGCAGTCGGTCAGCGGAGGCGCGCACTGGGGCGGCGGCATGTTCATCAGCGCGCGCGACATGGCGCGCTTCGGGCTGCTCACGCTGCGGCGCGGCCGCTGGGGCGACCGCCAGATCCTGTCGGACCACTGGATTACGCTCGCGACGACGCCAACTGCGGTTCAGCCGACGTATGGCTTCATGAACTACTTCCTGAATACAGACCGGCGCCCGATGCCGAGTGCGCCCGCGCAGGCGTTCTATCATCTGGGCGCCGGCAACAACGTGGTCTACGTGGATCCGGTCAATGACCTCGTGATCGTCATGCGCTGGATATCGTCACTGCGCGCCGCGGATGGCGTCGTGCAGCGTGTACTCGATGGCATCCGGCGGTAGCCGGTGACGATGACGGTGCGCGACCGTGGTTCCGATGAACTCCCACGCTCATGGTGCGCGACGTGCTTCCGATGAACTCCCGGCGCTCATGGTGCGCGATCGTGCTTCCGATGAACTCCCGGCGCTCATGGTGCGCGATCGTGCGTCCAATGAACTCCCGAGGCTCATGGCGATGAGGATTCTGCTCGTACTCGTCTGTGGTTGGATCGCTGCCGGACCGCTGTCCGCGCAGGCTGCCGGATCCAGGACAGGCGGGCCGCCCGGTGAGCGTCGCCCGGCGGAGCGTCAAGAGCCGCTGCGACCCAGTGATTACGGCCAGTTCGAGTCGCCCGGACCGGCGGCGTTGTCGCCCGACGGGCGCTGGATCGCTTACATCGTGAACCGGGTCAACGAGCAGAGTGAACTGCGCCTGCGTCATGTCGCGCGCGACAGCGTCATCGCGGTGCCGTACGGCGGATCTGCCGTGTTCTCGCCGGACTCGCGCTGGCTGGCGTACTCGATCGACGTCTCGCCGGCGGAGCGCGAACGACTCGAGGAAGCGGAGACACCGATTCGTCGCCGCGCGGCGCTGCAGAATCTGGCATCGGGCGCGACGGTCGAGATGGGTGAGGTGTCGGCATTCGAGTTCAGTCCTGATGGCGCCTACCTCGCGCTGACAGGATACGCCACCGGGGACAGGCGCGGCAGCGATCTGATCATCCGCGATCTCGCGCGTGCGACGAATGTGAACTTCGGCAATGTTGCTTCGTTCGCGTGGTCAACCGTGGGCGCACTGCTCGCCTTCACGATCGACACCGAGTCCGGCACCGGCAATGCCGTCCAACTCTACGACGCCGCGACCGGTACGCTGCGTGTCCTCGATTCCTCCACGTTCCGCTACCACGGCCTAGCCTGGCGGGAGGAAGCACGCGACCTTGCGGTACTGCGCGCGCTGCCGGACAGTGCGTACCGCGACACCGCGCACATCGTGATTGCGTGGAAGGACGTGAATACGACCGCGACCGAACGCATCGAGATGCAACCTCGCACCACGATGGGCTTCCCCGCGGGGATGAGGGTCTCCGAGGCGCACAGGCCGGCATGGACCACGGACGGCTCCATCCTCACTGTAGGGTTGCGGCCGCAGCGCCCGGCGGGCGACAGTGAGGCCGGCGTTCCGGCCGACCAGCTCGTCCGCCGTCCATCCGATCCGTCGCAGCGGGAGCGCGGAGTGGAGACGGTCGTGTCAGATGGGAGGACATCCGACGTGCAGGTGTGGCATGCCCGTGACGTGCGGATTATCCCGCAGCAGAGGGCGCAGGAGCAGCAGGACCTGCGGCGCACGCTGCTCGCCGCATGGCACGTGACGGCAAACCGGCTTGTGCCGATCGGCACCGAGCTGCTCGAGACCGCGCGCGTTCTCGAGGACGCGCGCCATGCAACCGAGACGGACGAGTCGCGCAACACCTTCGGCACCATGTTCGGGCGGCCGGGCACGGACGTATGGCTGATCGATGTCGCATCGGGCGAGCGCACGCGGGTCCTCGAGAACGTGCCGTGGTATCTCGGCGGCAGCCGGACGGGTCGGTACCTGCTGTGGTTCGTCGATGGCGCGTACTGGACGTACGACGTGCACACCCGCACAGCCGTCAACATCTCTGCCGGCACGGGTGCCGTGTTCGAGAACGAGGAATTCGACTACCCTGTCGAGGCGGTGCCGCCATACGGTGTTGCAGACTGGACGCGCGGTGACGAGATGCTGCTCGTGCATGATCGATACGATGTGTGGAGACTGGCTCCGGACGGATCGGGCGGGCGTCCACTGACAGGTGGCCGAGCAGATCGCGTGGTTCATCGCTTCGCAAATGTACAGCCGGATGAGGAGGGCATCGATCTCGCACGCGCTGTCTATCTCTCGCTGTTCGGAGAGCGCACGAAGCAGAGCGGCTGGGCCATG
>JAGTUV010000398.1 GCA_018224305.1 Gemmatimonadota bacterium | reverse complement strand
CTCGGTCTCCCCGACCTCTACGATTACGACGGCTCATCGCAGGGCATCGGTGCGTGGGGGCTGATGGGCACCGGCAGTCACGCGACGGAACATTCGCCGGCGCATCCGGGCGCCTGGGAGAAGGAGCAGCTCGGCTGGGTGCGAGTCGAATTGATGAGCGACGTCGACTCACTCATCGCGCTGACTCCCGTGCAGCAGGACCGCACCATATTTCGCGTGCAGGGGAACGGCAGCGAGTATCTGCTGCTCGAGAACCGTCAGCGCACCGGATCCGACCGCTTCCTCGCGGGACAGGGACTGCTCGTCTGGAGCATCGACCCCGAACGTGCGGAACTCGGCGCGTGGAACAGCGATGAGCGACGGACCGCCGTCGGCATCATCGAGGCGGACGGCCGCGGCGATCTCGCGAGCGGGCGTCGCGCTGATTCCGGCGACACGTATCCGGGGCGGACGGGTGTTACCCGGTTCAGCACGGAGTTCGCGGGCGGCGTCCGCCTGTCGGACATCGCGCTCGAGTACGGCCTGCTGACTGCCCGCCTGACGACCGGCGTGCAGCACCGCACGCTCGTCGCTTATCCGGAAGTCATCCGCGTCACCGCGCTGCCGGGCCGGGACCCCGTGCATCAGCGTGTCGCTGTCAGACAGACGGGCGGAAGTGTGGACTGGACTGCCGTCACGTCCGCGGCGTGGCTGGAACTGCAACGTGATGACGATGCTCTGGTCCTCACCGCGGACCCCGCCGGGCTGGTCGCGGGCACCTATACTGCCGACATCGACATCCGCGATGCGGACGGCGTCACACACGCCCATGTCATCGTCAGCTTCTACATCGCGTCACCCGGTGTCGGCCAGGTCATTGCGACGGAACTGCCGTGGAGCTGGGGCGTCGCAGTGCACAACGGCCGGATCCTGCAGGCGAGCTACGGCTGGGATCAGCTGGGACTCAGACCGCGACCGCGCGTGCTGTCGCAGCTGGAGAGTTCACTGCATCCGAATACGCTGGCGCGCCTGGCCGCCGATGCTCTGTACGCGCCGATCATCGATCCGAGGGACGGCGCGACGTTCGTGCTCGCACGTGCACGCGATGGCAACTACCTGTACGAACTGCGCGGCAGCGGGGATGCACGCATCGTCGCATCGCGCATCGGCGACGAACCCGCATATGGCGCGGCGGTGATGCCCGACGGAAGCATCGCGGTTGCCGACTGGAGCGGCGCGATCAACCGCGTGCAGCGTGACGGAACCATACATCCGTGGATGCAGGTCGGCTACAATATCTACCAGATCGCATCGGACCACGCGGGCAACCTGTTCGCCGCCACGTACTCGGGCGATGTGCTACGCGTATCTGCTGATGGCGATCGCAGGGTGATCGCCACCGGCTTCGGTGCCGGGCGGCTCGTTGCGATCGCAACGACACCGGACGGTGCAGTGCTGGCCGCGGAACGCGGCGGGCAGGGCCGCATCATCAGGATCGATGCGGACGGTCGCAGCGAGGTCGTCTACTGGAGTCCGGGCGCGCGCTTCTACGGTCTGGCGGTCGATGACGGGTTCCTGTTCGCCCTCGACCTGACGTACCGTCAGTTGCTGCGCATCCCCCTGCCGGCGAGCCCCGCCGTGCTCGCGCGCACGAATTGAAGCAAACGCTCACTTCGCGCGCGGCGCTCCGGCCTCATCGCATGTAGAGCAGGAACATCGCGCCAGCCGCCCAGCAGTAGTAGGCGAACATGTAGAAGTTCTGGCGCTTGAGCAGTGAGACGAACAGGCTGATGGCAAGGATGCCGCTGATGCCCGCCGCAACGCCGCCCACCAGCAGCGGCGTCAACCCGACCACCATGCCCTCTGTACCCACGTCGCGCATCTTGAGCGCCGCAGCACCCAGGATCGCGGGAATCGACATCAGGAACGAGAACTCCGCCGCCACCACAGGATCGAGACGCCGCCACATCCCGGCCAGCACGGTGCTGCCCGAGCGCGAGATGCCCGGCAGTATCGCGGCTGACTGCGCGATGCCCATCAGCAGCGCTGTGCTCCACGACGGCTCCGTCTGCCACTCCTTCGGCGCCGTGGCACGCGACACGAACATGATGAGCGCCTCCACGGCCAGCACTGCAATGAACGGCACGACCGTGCCCGCGAGCAGCGAAATGCCGGCTGCCAGCAGGATCGGCGTCCAGTCGAACGGGAATGCGCGATTCCCTTCATCGCGCACCCAGCGGCTGCTCCACACGAAACTGCCCGTCACCAGCACCATCGTTCCCGCAAACACCGGATCGTCGAAGCGCGCCTCGAACCAGTCCTCCATCGTGAACCCGATGATCGCTGCGGGTACAGTCGCCAGCGCGAGCTTCATGACGTACGGCCACGCACTGTCTTCCTCCAGGCCGAAGCAGCCGCGGATGAGCGTCCAGATGCGCAGGCGATACACGACGAGCACGGACACGAGCGTCGCCACGTGCACTGCTACCTCGAACAGGATGCCCGGTATTTCCAGCCCGAGCACCGCACTGCCCATGACCAGGTGACCCGAGCTCGAGACCGGAAAGAACTCCGTCAGCCCCTGGATCACCCCCAGCACCGCCGCTTCCCACCACGTCATTCAGACACCCCTGAAGTCATCTGCATTCGTGAGGCGACGCCCCAGGCCAGCAGCGGGATCATGATCTCATGATGCCCGGTGATCTGGTAGCCCTTGCCGCCGCCAGTCCCGACCGGCCGCTCCACCACGTTCACGCGCGGCCGGTAGTGCCGCGGCATGTCGAAGTCCGCAGCCGTGAATGCACGAGGCGCGCCGCTGTAATTTGCCGCAGATCGTGAGGGCCCCATGAAGACCTGGGGCATAATGACGGTGCACACCATTCCGTGACCGCGGCCCGCTGCTGCGTCCAGCGCATCGACCACTGCCAGGAAACTGCGTGCTTCGAGAATGTCAGGGGGTCCGGGAATGCTTCGGGATTCAGCGGTCGCGCGCGGCCAGTGCCACGCCGGGCGTGAAGCGCTCCAGCTGCAGCTGCATGGTGCCGATCGACATTCTCGTCTTCATCAGTACGACCATGCGTCGCTCGTCATCCGTGAAGTACACCTCGGCGCGGCCGCCATCGCTGAAGAGACCGCTCGTGCGGATCACCGGCTGCACGACGATCGTGTTGAACGTCCCCGCGGGTACCTTCACGGTCTCGCGGCGCAGCACCCTGATCACCACCGGATTACCGGACTCTTTGAAGTACCGCGTGAACTCGTAGGTCTGGCCGACCTCGAGGGGCAGTGTCCGCACCCAGTACAGGAACGATACATCATCGAGCGGCCGGTCCGATGCGAGCGGCCCCGACTCCACCTTCTCGACCCGGCGCCACACCTGCTCCGCGGGGTAGAAGTCCAGCGTGCGCAGCCGCTCGTACGTCGTCTGGTTCAGGTCCTGCTTGAACCGGTGCGAGTACAACTGGCCGACATCCATCCAGGATTCCTGCAGATCGTCCAGGCCGAAGCCGAGCGCGCCGCCCTTCATCCGGAACCGGAGATGGTAGGCCTCGCTGCCGCGCACATCCTCCAGGCCGACGACTTCCGTCGACGCAACCCCGCGCTTGCCGAGGATGCCGTACGTGATCCTGTACTCCATCCTCTCACCCGGCCCGAACGGGACCGATGCAACTGCGCTGCTCGCCGGCAACGCACGCTGCGCGACCTGCGCTTCGACTCCCGACGCAGCCGTCAGGAGCAGAATGGCTGTTGCGATGGTCCTCATCTCATCTCCTTCAGTCGTCTTCGACCCGGGCCACTGGCTCCGGCGCGGGACTGACACCGGCGTCACCGGCTGATCCGGCACGGTCGTCGTCTGCAGCAGCGCCGCTCGCACTCCCGGCGCTCGCACTCCCGGCGTTCACACCCTCGCCGTTCACACCCTCGCCGTTCACACTCTCACCGTTCACACCCTCGCCGTTCACACCCTCTGGACGCGGCTTGCGACGACCTCTTCCGCCCCTGCGACCGCCCCGGCGCCGGCGCTTCTTCGACGCGCCTTCCGCGGCCGGATCCTCAGAGTCGCCTGTTGCGACCGCATCCGATTCTTCCGCTCCAGCCGGCGGCTCCGGTCGCGATCGGCCGGCGGATTGCTGCACACTGTCGGCCGCGTCGGCTCCACCGCCCGGCGACTCCGCTTCCGGCCCGGCGTCGCCTTCAGGCCCGTCCTGCGACGTCGCCTCAGTGCCCGCCGTCCGCTGGCCGCCACGCTTGCGACGCCGGCGCTTCCGCTTCGGCTTCTGCGCCTCCCCGGGATCCACCGCGCCCTCATGGATAACCGCTTCAGCCTGGCTCTGTTCCTCCAGCGGCGCCGCGACTGCGGCCTGCTGCGGTCCGCCCTCTCCGCCGCTGCGTGAGCGGGGCTGCCTCGCACGACCACCAGCGGACTTCGAGCCTGAGCCCGGTGCGGCCTGCTGAGAGCGCTCGCTCCGCTGGCGCGACTG
>JAGTUV010000397.1 GCA_018224305.1 Gemmatimonadota bacterium | reverse complement strand
AAGCGCGACGCTTCAGCCGGCACGCGTACACATACCGAGAAATTGAAATGCGCTTCACATTCATTGCATTCGTGCTGGTAACAGCGTCCATCGGCGGTTCCGAGCCCGCTCAGGCTAGGCAGGCGGCATCGCCCACGGACCAGCGTCGGGCCACGTCCGCGGCAGAGCAGAACCACCTGGAGCCCGGCGATGTGATACGCCTGCGTATCTGGCGTGAGGAGAACATGTCGGGCGAGTTTACGGTCGACGCGGACGGCATGGTCGTGTTCCCGCGGCTAGGTGCGCGGAGCGTCACGGGCAAGGCGCCGGGTGACCTGAAGAACGAGCTGGTTCAGGAATACAGCCGACAACTGCGCACGCCATCCGTCGAGGTTACGTTCCTGCGGCGAATCGCCGTGGGCGGGGCGGTCCAACGGCCGGCAGTATACCACATTGATCCGACCATGACGGTGCGCGACGTCGTCCTCGAGGCAGGTGGCCCGACGCCGGCGGGCCGATCGGACGTCATTGAACTGATCCGCGATGGCACCCTGATCCAGGCGAATCTGCGGCAGGATCTGCCGATCGTGGAGTCGGCCATCCGGTCGGGTGATCAACTCTACATACCGGAACGCAAGTGGGTTTCGCGAAACATCGCTGCGGTCGTCGGGATCGCCGGCGCGGTGCTCAGCTTCGCGGCGACCATGATCATTCTCGCAGCATCCAACTGATATGCAGCACGCGAACCGACCTTTGACGAACGGCAACCTGCGCGGCGGCGGACCCGGTCCGCTCGAGACGCTCCACCGCGCGGTGAGGCGGCACTGGGTATTCCCGGTTGTCCTGCCCGTCCTGCTCATCGCCGGCACGGCAGCGGCGCTGTACTTCGTGCCGCGCACCTACGAGGCAAACGCGCAGCTGCGCATCGACCAGCGGCGCTCGAATCTCGCCGTGCTGGACGCGCTTCAGTCCATCTCGAGCGGGTCGGAGATCGAAACCGAGATGGTCGTGCTTCGATCGCGGACGATGGCGGAGAGCGTCGTGGATACACTGTCACTGCGGGCCTCGCTCGCCGCACCACGCGGGGAGCAGCGCAGCCGGCACTTCGAGCGGCTGCGCGCCGGTCCAGGCGCCGCCACGGGTGAGTGGCTGATCCGTCCGCGCGCGGACGGGATCGAAGTCGCGCCCGCGAAGCAGCCGGGCGAGTTGAAGCGTTTCGGTCGTGGTGAGACGCTGCGGTTTGGTGGCGTGGAAGCAGTGCTGACGCGTGATGCGCTCGAGGTCGACGAGCTGCGCCTGGAGGTCGAGCCGTATGCGGACGCGGTCAGGCGGTTCCAGCGCACCCTGACGGTAGCCCGTCCGAACCGGGAGGCGGACGTAGTACGCATCGAATATACAGGCACGGACTCCGTCGTCGTGCGCGATGTCGTGAATACGGTAGTGCAGCACTTCATCCGGCGGCGGCAACATGAGCAGAGTACGGAAGCCGTCAACATGGTAGGCTTCCTGAACGAGCAGATCGACACGCTCACGTTCCAGCTCACGACCGCGGAGGAGGCGCTGCGCGACTATAGTGAGAGCAGCGGCATCATCTCCATGTCGGCGCAGGCCGATTCGTGGGTGACGAGGCTGGCCGACCTGAAGGCGCGGCGGGACGTGGCGGACGCGGAGCGCCGCGCGTTGAGAGCCGTCGTGGCCGGAGATGGAGCGGCCACGTCCGGGAGCTACCGCAATATCGTGGGGTTCCCGAGCATCCTGACGAGCCCTTCGGGATCGGAGCTGCTGCGCGCGCTCAACGAGGCGGAGAACGTTCGTGCCGAAATGCTGCAGCGTTACACACCGGAGAACGAGGAAGTCCGGTTGCAGTCGGAGCGCATCGCGGAGCTGGAGGATCAGCTGCGCGGTGTGGCGATGAGCTATCTGAACGGACTGAATGAAACGGTTGCCTCGCTGGACAACCTGCTGGCCGGCTACTCGGACGAGCTGCGTCAGATCCCCGACCAGGAGATCCGGCTGGCACGACTGCGCCGACAGGCGGACGTTCTGGAGGAGATCCACACGCTGCTGCAAACGCGTGTGAAGGAAGCAGAGATCGCGGCGGCCGTGCATGACGCGAGCGTGCGCGTAGTGGATCCCGCGATCGTGCCGGCACGGCCCATACGGCCGCGCCCGAAGCTCAGTCTGGCATTCGCGACGGTGCTCGGCCTTGGGCTCGGCCTGGCCGGCGCCGTGCTGCGCGACCATGCAGACCGCACCGTGCGCACGCGCGAGGAGCTGCAGCAGACGCAGCCGGGGCTACCGATACTGTCGGTGATCCCACGCGCACGCACCGCTCGAGCGAACGGCGTGTCGCGCGTAGGTGTGGTCGAAGGCGAGAGCGCGTCGGCGGAGGCGTACCGGCAGCTGCGCACGAACCTCACCTTCGCCCGACCGGACATGCCGCAGCAGGTTCTTGTGATGACGAGTCCGACACCGGGCGACGGCAAGTCGATGACGTCGACGAACCTCGCCGCGACGCTGGCGCAGCAGGGCGCGCGCTGCATCCTCATCGACGCCGACATGCGGCGCGGCGCGCTGCACGAGGCGTTCGATCTGCCGCGGGATCCCGGTCTGTCACAGGTGCTCGCACGGCAGACGACGCTGGAGCAGGCGGTACGGACCGTGGAGCTGCCGGAGCGGGTCGCACGCATGGACTTCCTGGCCGGCGGCGTGCACCCGCCCAACCCGGCGGAGCTGCTCGGCTCCGCCCGGCTGAAGGAACTAGTGCAGCAGTGTCGCGAGCGCTACGACGTCGTCATCCTGGATGCGCCGCCGCTCAACCTCGTCACCGATGCATCGCTCATGGGGACGGTGTCAGATGGCGTGCTGGTGGTCGTGCGGTCCGGCGTGACGCGCGGCGATGCGCTGGCGTTCGCGATGGATCAGCTCGAGGCGGTCCGTGCGCCGGTGCTCGGTATGATCCTCAACGATGTCAATCTGAAGAGCGAAGGGTATTACGGGAAGTATAGCGGATACTACGGCCGGGAGCAGCGGACGTGATGCGCGGGGGACGCTGAGGCGGATGGCGCGATGAGTTCGGGCGGTCACGGCCGGAGCCGACTTCTCGCCCGCAACTCCGCGTTGAACGCAGCGGGTCAGCTGGCCCCGCTGCTGCTCGCCATCCCGATTCTGCCGTACGTGCTGGACACGCTGGGCACCGAGCGGTTCGCCGTCGTCACTCTCGCTTGGACCGTCATTGGGTACTTCGGGTTCCTGGATCTGGGACTCGGCCGCGCGGCGACGAAATTTGTCGCGGGCATGCTGGGAGAAGGCCGCGGCGACGAGATAGGGCGGGTCGTCTGGAGTTCGCTCGCGCTGCAGTCGCTGCTCGGTCTCGCGGGTGCGGCGATGATTGCGGCTATGGCTCCCTTCATCGCCGCGGATGTCCTGCGCATTGCCGACTCTGCGTTGCTGGACGAAGCGCGCAGGACGCTCATCGTTGTTGCGTTCGGACTACCACTCGTGCTGCTGTCCGGTACGTTCTCCGGCGTGCTCGAAGCCCACCAGCGCTTCGAGTTGATGAACTTCGTGCGCGTGCCCGCCAACATCGCAACTCTCGTCATTCCTGCAGCCGGAGCGGCGCTGGGCGTGTCGCTGCCGGGGATCGTCACCGGCATCGTAATCGCCCGCGCGTGCGCCCTGTTGAGCTTCGCCGCGCTCGCGATGAAGGTTACCGGCGGTCTGAGACCGGTGCCCCCGAGCGGACCGCTGCTGCGCCAGCTGCTCGGCTTCGGCGGCTGGCTGACGGTCTCGCTGCTGGCAGCGCCCGTTCTCATGTACGCGGAGCGTTTTCTGATCGGCGGTCTGCGCTCGCTCACCGAGCTTGCGTACTACGCCGTACCGTTTGAGATTGTCGCCCGCACTGCCGTCATCCCCTCGGCCGTCGCGCTCACGCTGTTCCCCGCCTTCAGTTCCGCACGGGGCAGCGCGGAGACGGTCGCGGCCCTGTTCCGCCGCCCGCTCCGGCTGCTCTTTCTGTTGCAGTGGCCGCTGCTGGTGGTGTTCTGGCTCTTCCCCGGCGAGATCCTCACAACCTGGTTCAACGAGGAGGTGGCCGTTGCGGGAGCGCACACGCTGCGTCTTCTTGCAATCGCCTTCTTCTTCAACGGCTTCGCCCACCTGGCGCTCGCGGGCGTGCATGGGCTTGGTCGACCGGACCTCAAGGCCAAGCTGGATCTGATACAGGTGCCGCTGTACCTTGCGACCGCTGCGCTGCTGACGGTCCGCTTCGGCATCACCGGCGCTGCCTCGGCCAAGCTGCTGTTCACAGTGCTCGATACGATCATCCTCTTCGTGTTCGCACGGCGGCTCGGCGCGCCGCCCCTGATCGAGCCGCTCCTCCGGCGCGGCAACGCACTCGCGGCAGCATCTGCGGTCGTGGTGGTCGCGGCCCTCGGGGCGAGCGCGATCGCGCCGCTGTCCGTGCGCATAGTCACTGGAGCGGCCGCAGTCTTCGTGCTGGGCGGAGCGTTCTGGAGGCGCGTACTTGAGCCCGGCGATCGCGCCATCGTGCTCTCCCTCCTGTCGCGCCGGCCGCTCGAGGAAGCCACGCCGTGAGGCAGTCGGTCCTCGCATCCGCGACGCCCCCGTCAGCGGCGCATCCGCTCACCTTCGCCGCCGGCGCGCGGAGTCCTGGTCAAGGGCTCACTGTCATCCATGCCGGCGGATTGAGACGGCCGCCGATGCGCAGCGCGACATTGTCATCCCGGCGATACGGGAAGCCCGGGTGGTTGGAATGGTGCAGCCCGAGCAGTGATCGGCTGTAGCGGAAGCTGTAGCCGAACTCTGCCTCGAGTGAGAACAGCGGCATCGCGTACAGGTGCGCCGCACGGAAGGACATCTCAGTGTCGTACCCGTGCGGAAGGTGGACCTGTCCCCACACCGCGTAATATGCGTCGTCATCGTAGCGGACACGTTCCACGGACACGCTGCTCATGCCGTGCCGCCAGAACACGTCCGCTCCGATGAATTGAGACTCCGAGCCCGGACCGATCGGCGCGCCCAGCACCTGCCCCCTGTGCGTGTGTCCCTGCGGCACGTGCGGGCTCACGTAGTAGGTATTGAGGCCGCGGCCGAGGTCCGGGTGTGAAAGGGCGTCGGAGAGGTGAGATACTTCGGCGCTGAAGCGGATGGCGGTATCGCCCCGGCGGCTGACTTTCTGCAGGCCGAGGGTGTAGGCTTGAGCCGCGTCGAGCGGATTCAGCAGGTGCACCCACTGCTCCCACGAGTCCTGTCGCGCCCACTCGCCGTAAACTTCCATGCCGGCCGGGGCCAGGGCCCAGCGCATGAAGAGGGTGAAGAGTCGGAGGTCGCGGGGCAGGCCGACGGAGTCGGGATCGATTCCGGCGTACGGACCGAGAATGAGATCGCGTGCCGACGTGCCGGCATACCACGTCTGCATGTGCAGGTGCCCGGCGCCGAGATAGAGACCCTCGAGGCCGCGTGGTCGCAGCGTCGCCATGACGCCGGCCAGCGCGCGCTGGTCGTTGGCCGGGTCGTAATCGAAATAGTCGCTTTCCTCCAGTCGGCCCCTGAACAGCTGAAACTCCGCATCCCCGAGCCATACGTCATGCGGACGCGCGGACTCGATGAACACGTGCGCGAAGCCCGGCGCCGTACCGCTCAGCAGCAGCGGGTTACGGCGCGCAGGCCCCCATGCGAGGTTCTCGTGGGATAGGCCCGCGCGCACACCTGCGATGTTGACGCGAAGGTAGGACTGTCCCGCGTCGACGGTGCCGCCGGACCGGTCTCCGAATCGCTGCGGCAGATCGATGAAGCGGCCGTGCCACGGATGGATGTAGCGCGAGTACGTGCGCGGATCGGGAAACGGTATGATCGTGACAGCCGCATTGCTGTGCCACGTGACCACCGGCGCAATTGCCGCCTCGAGCGAGCGCCAGCGCAACGCGGCGCCCGCCGTGAGCTTCGTGGACAGGCCGACGCTGCCGCGCAGGGCGCCGTCGTTCCAGTCCCGGGGATAGGAACCGTGGTAGAGCACTTTCACGTCCGCCGGAAGCGGCGCGGCGCCGGCCACGGGCAGAGTGGGGAGGGACAGGCTGCGCGCAACATCGGTGGCCCGCGCGGGGGCAGTGCATGCATCGAACTCCACCCGGTCGGAGATACGGCGCATGAGGAACGAACGACGCGACGCAGGCAGATGTAGATCCATCATCCGGGCGAGATCCGCCGACGCCCCGACGAAGTCGGCGCCGCTCAGGCGGACGTCACAGGATCTCTCCTCCTGCGCGTTGATCCGTCCGGGCGCCGCGGCGAGGATTGCGACCAGCAACACTCCCGCTTGTATCGCGCTGTGGCTGGGTGCCGGTCCGAGACGGCGGCGAGCCGCCGCGTTACCCATCATCGTCCGCCTCCCGGAGTCCAGCGTAGCCCGAGGCGGACACTCAGGTTGTCATCACGCCGGTACGGCTCGCCCGGCTCGATCGTGTCGAGGCCGAGGAAATCCCTGTTGTAGCGCATGCTCCAGCCCAGCTCGGTGTCCAGCGTCAGCGCACCGACCGCGGCGAGGTGGCCCGCCCGGACGGATAGCTCCGCATCCCGGGCGCCCGCGCGGAAGGTAGGTGCGAAGAGCACGCTGTACGCGTCCTCGCCGTACCGCGCCCGTTCGATGGAGATCGACGTTCGGCCGCCGCTCCAGAAGTAGTCGCCCCCTGCGAACAGCGCCTCGGCGCCCGTGCCGATCGGGGCACCGAGCATCTGCCCACGGTGCGTGTGGCCCTGGCGCACCGAGGTGTTCGTATAGAAGGTGATCGGCCCGCCGCGCCCCGCAATCCGGCTGGGCAGCGCGTCCGCGAGGTGTGTGACCTCCGCGCTCAACCGCAGCGCATTGTCGCCGTGACGGATCAGCTTCTGCAATCCTAGTCCCCACGCCTGTGAGTGGTCGAGGTTGCGCAGCAACTCGGTCCAGGTAGTGCCCCAGTGATCTTCTCTCGCCCACTCGCCGTACACCTCGAAGCCGGCCGCCGCATTCTTCCACCGGAAAAACAAGCCCATCAGCTGGTTGTCGCCGAAGCGCCCCTGTGGATTCTGGTAGACGTCCTGATAGGGCTGGCGCACCAGGTCGCTCAGCGACAGTTCGGGCCACCACGTGACCGAATGGAGGCGTCCGCCGCCCACCGTGAGTCCGTCGAGTATGCGCGGCTGCAGCGCCACGAGCAGACCGGCCAGCATGCGATGGTCATTGTCGGGATCATGATCGAAGAAATCCGACTCTTCGAGCCGGCCCCAGAACAGCTGAAATTCCAGGTCGCCGACCCAGATGTCGATCGGCCGTTGCGTCTCGAAGAACATGTGGGGGAAGCCGGCCGCGGTGCCGCTCAGCAGCAGAGGATTGCGCCGTGCGGGTCCCCACAGGATGTTCTCGTTGGAGACGCCGGCGCCGAAGCCGCGGACATCGATACGTACGAACGACTGGCCTGGATCGAGGCGACTGTAGGAAGCATCCCCGAAGCGCTGAGGGGCATCGATCCCGCTGCCGTACCAGGGATGCGAATAGGCGGAGCGCGTGGTGTCGGCGCCCAGGTGGAAGTCGAAGTCCGAGTTCGACTGCCACACGACGATGGGTGCGAGCGCCGCGCTGACCACACCCCAGCGCAGCAGCGCGCCGGCCGTCAGCGCCGTATTCAACCCGCGGCCCGACCAAAGCACGCCATCGTTCCAGTCCCGCGGATATGCCGAGTTGCCAACGGCGAGCAACTCCGGCGGCAGGAGCCGAACGCCGTCGGCGGGAGCTCTCGTTGCCAGTCGGCGCGCGAGGTTCGCAACGGCTGCGGGCGCGGCGCACGCGTCGGCGGTTCGGCCTTGGCCGATGCGGCGCAGAACGAACGACCCGTTCGACGTCGTGTCCTGGAGATCGATGAGGCGGGATAGGTCCGCGGCCGGCCCGACGAAGTCCGCGCCCTGGAGATGGGCGGGGCATGCGTCCTCCCTCACTTGCGCGTCGAGTGCCCCGGGCAGCAACTGAAGCAGCGCGAGCGCCGCGGCGAGGACTGTGGCGGAATTCCTCACGCCTGGTCGGTTACCGTTTGACATCGGGCGCCATAGTACCGGGATGGTGCTGCGCGGGAAAGTGCCCGACCATGTTTCGCAGGTGACGTCGGGGACGTATCATGCGGAGCGGTCCGCGCTCGACCGGACCGTTTCCCGGCCGCATGCTGGACGCGCGTGTGCCGCTGCTCTGGTCCCGAAACGAAGTCTGACATTGGGATGTCGATAGTCGATTTTCACAATCACGTAATACCCGGTGTTGATGACGGTGCGTCGAGTGACGCGGAGGCCGCGGCTGCTTTACGCGCGTTCATCGCGCACAACACGCGCCAGATCATTGCGACGCCTCATGTGGACGGTTCCCTTACGCTGCGTCGCGCCGCTATTGACGAACGCCTGGCCGAGATCGACGTCGGCTGGGCGCGCCTTCAGGACATCGCGCGCGAACACGCGCCGGATATGCAGATCCATCGCGGCGCCGAGGTCATGCTCGACACGCCCGAGCCGGATCTCAGCGACGAGCGCCTGCGCCTGGCAGGGACGCACTTCGCCCTCTGCGAATATCCGTTCATGGCAGTGCCGCCCAACTCTACGGGCGTGCTCAACCGAATGGTGGCCGCGGGAGTCACTCCCATTATCGCGCATCCGGAGCGATACGCGGGAGTCGATGAGAAGTGCACGCTCCCGCTGCGCTGGCGCGCCGCCGGAGCGCTGCTCCAGGTGAACGCCGGTTCAATTACGGGACGGTACGGCGAGCAGGCCCGGTTCAATGCTCTGGCCATTCTGGAAAACGCGCTTGCCGATTACGTCTGCAGCGACTTCCATTCCCGCGGGAGACCGTCCACATCCGGCGCAGCGAAGCTTCTGACGGAGGCCGGTGGAGTGGAACAGCTGCAGCTGCTCACTTCGGTCAATCCGACACGGCTGCTCCAGGGCGAGATGCCCCTTCCTGTCGCGCCGCTGCGACTACGTCTGGGTGTGAAGGACCGGCTTCGGCGGTGGATGCGCTGAACGGGAGCCCCTGAATCGCGCAGGCGGTTCATCGCCAGCGAGAACAGCGAGCGCGACTTCGCTTCGACCTATTGCGTGACCGTCTCGTTGCCGGGGGCGAACAGCGAGCGAGACTTTGCGTCGACGGTATAGACCTTGTCACGGAAGTAGGGAATGGTCATCCGCAGGCCCTCGTCGAGGCTGACCTGCGGTTCCCAGCCGAGTTCCGTGCGTGCCACCGTGATATCGGGCCGGCGCACCTTCGGATCGTCCTTCGGCAGCGGCTGATGCTCGATAGCCGACCCGCTGCCGGTCTGTGAGAGGACCTTCTGCGCCAGCTCCAGCACAGTGAACTCGTCCGGGTTGCCGATGTTGACGGGCATCGTGTAGTCCGACATGAAGAGGCGGTATATGCCATCCACCTCATCGGATTGATAGCAGAACGAGCGCGTCTGGTCGCCCGCGCCGTACACGCTCAGCGCCTCGCCGCGCAGCGCCTGCACGATGAAGTTGGACACCACACGGCCGTCACTGGGTCGCATGCGCGGGCCGTACGTATTGAAGATGCGGATGATGCGCGTGTCCAGACCGTGGAAGCGGTGGTACGCCATCGTCATCGCTTCCGCGAAACGCTTCGCTTCGTCATAGACGCCGCGCGGTCCGACCGGATTCACGTGACCCCAGTACTCCTCGGTCTGGGGGTGCACCTGTGGATCGCCATACACCTCCGACGTGGAGGCCAGCAGGTATCGCGCACGTTTTTCCTTGGCCAGGCCGAGCGTCTTGTGGGTGCCGAGACTGCCAACCTTGAGCGTCTGGATCGGCAGCTCGAGATAATCCACCGGGCTCGCCGGACTGGCGAAGTGAAGTACCCCGTCGAGCGGGCCCGCGACATGGACGTATTCCGTCACGTCGTGTTTGATGAAGCTGAAGCCGTCATTGCCGAACAGGTGCGCAATGTTGTCGGGCGAGCCGGTGATGAAATTGTCCATGCCGATCACCTCGTGGCCCTCGGCCAGGAATCGATCGCACAGGTGGGATCCGAGGAAGCCGGCGGCGCCGGTGATCAGTATTCTCATGGGCAGGAGAGTAGGCCATGGATCGAGGCCCGGCAAGCCTCCGCGCTTCACGAGGGAGAACGGTCGGCGATGGCTGTCTGCCCGTGCGGGCGGATTGCCGGTCCGGCGTACCTCGCAATATGTTACACGGTTGATTTCAGGTACGAACTGAGGAGGAAGGCTCAATGCGGGTTGCGGTTGTCGGGACGGGCTACGTTGGGCTGGTGGTCGGAGCGGGCCTCGCCGATACGGGCAACGATGTCATCTGCGTCGATATCGACGAGGCCAAGATTGCGCGCCTGAACGCCGGGGAGATTCCGATCTATGAGCCCGGCCTCGACACGCTGGTGGCCCGCAACCTCGAGGACGGGCGCCTGAAGTTCACGACGGACGTGCCGGCAGCCGTGCGCGAGTCAGCGGTCATCTTCATTGCCGTGGGCACGCCGCCCGGTGAGGACGGCAGCGCTGACCTCCAGCATGTGCTGGCGGTGGCGAAAGTGATCGGCTCCTCGATGGAGGACGAAAAGGTCGTCGTGACGAAGAGCACGGTCCCGGTCGGTACCGCCGCGCGGGTGAGGGCGATGATCCGCGAGCATACGGACCTGCCGGTGCACGTTTGCTCGAATCCGGAGTTCCTGAAGGAGGGGGCGGCGGTCGACGACTTCATGAAGCCGGACCGGGTAGTGATCGGTGTGGACTCGGAGCACGCCAGAAAGGTCCTGAGCGATCTGTATGCGCCGTTCGTGCGCACGGGCAACCCTGTACTGTTCATGGATGTCGCATCGGCCGAGATCACGAAGTATGCGGCGAACGCAATGCTCGCGACGCGCATTTCCTTCATGAACATGATCGCCCGCCTCTGCGATGATGTGGGTGCCGATATCAGTCTCGTGCGGCAGGGCATCGGCTCCGACGAACGCATCGGCAACTCGTTCCTGTTCGCGGGGGCGGGGTATGGCGGAAGCTGTTTCCCGAAGGACGTGAAGGCGCTGATCCGCACTCTGTCTGATCGCGGTGTCGACAGCGGCATCCTCGACGCTGTGGAGCGGGTGAACGAAGACCAGAAGCGTGCGCTGCTGAGAATGGTCGACGCTGCGTTCCCGGACGGTGTCAGCGGCCGCCGCTTCGGCGTGTGGGGCCTGAGCTTCAAGCCGGAGACGGACGACATGCGTGAAGCGCCAGCGATCGTGGTCATCGAGGGTCTGCTCGAGCGCGGCGCCGAAGTTACGGCACATGATCCGGAAGCACTCGATGTCGCGCGCGGCGTGTTCGGAGATCGCATTCGCTATGTCGACAACAACTACGATGCACTCGAGGATGCCGATGCGTTGATCATCATCACCGAATGGAAGCAGTATCGTCAGCCGGACTTCGAGCGGATCAGGCGACTGCTGCGCCAGCCGGTGGTGCTCGACGGTCGCAATCTCTTCAACCCGCGCCGCATGCAGGAGCTCGGCTTCGACTACACGAGCATCGGCAGGCCGGCCGTCCGCTCGCCGCGGCGCGCCGCGGCGGGATGAGCATGGCGTCTCTCGTGCGTCCGTTCTACCGGTTCGTGTCGCACCTGTGGCACACAAACCGCCTGCGGGTTTAGGATTGGCTATGCAGCCGCAGCATGCCCAGCTCAAGCAGAAGGGCCGTCACGCGTTCGAGCGAAAGGATTATTCCGCCGCTCTGGAGCATTTCCGGGCGATCCTCGAGGATCACCCGGAGTATGCGGACATCCGTCACTTCGCGGGGCTGTGCCTCGTCTTCATGGGGCGTCCCGAAGAGGCGCTGGAGGAGCTCGACGCGGCGCTGCGGGTGAATCCGGCCTATGTCGAGGCCAATATCAACCGGGCGCTGGTCCTCCAGGAGCTGGGTCGCTACGACGAGGCGCGCCGTGCCTTCGAGCAGGCCAGCGAGCACGAGCAGCAGCACCACGGGCGGTTTCCGGCGGCTGCGACCGCCCGCCTCGCCAACGCGCATGCCGGTGTTGGTGATCTGTACATGGAGGCCGGCGCTCCAGGCGACGCCGCGGCACAGTATTACATGGCCCTGGAACTCAGACCGAAGTTCCATGATATCCGTAACAAGTATGCGACCGCGCTGCTGGGGATGGAGCGTCTGGACGAGGCGATCGAGCAACTGCGCCGCGTTCTGGAGGGCAATCCCCATTTCATTGCGGCGCGTCTCAATCTGGGGCTCGCGCTGTACAGGCAGGGCGGAGTCGCGGAAGCAGCGGCCGAGTGGGAGCACTGCCGGGTGCAGCAGCCCGGTCATCCCCAGGTGCGCGCGTATCTGGCGCTGCTCGAACGGGTGAGATCGGGGCCGGCCCATGAGTAGAAGTGGATTGACAGGGCGATTCCGTTCGCGACACCTGCGGATGGGTCTTCTGGCGTCCGCGGCCGTTCTGACCGTTTCCGGATGTGACGAGCCGGAGCCGGCGACGGCGCGGGGCGACCGGTTGTTCGCCGATTCCAACTACACCGGAGCGCTGGCGGAATACCGGCTTGCATACGAGCTGCGCAGTGGCGAGCGCGAGCTGGCGCGTGTGGCCCACACCTACGCACTCACCGGGCAGTTCGAGCGAGCCCGTGAGAGTTACGACATCCTCCTCGCCAGGGCGCCGGCGTACACGGATCAGGCGGTCTTCGACTACCTGACCCTCGCACGCCGGGCGCAGGCGAGGTCCGACCGCTTCGGCATGGCCGGCGCGGTGGAAGCCGCTCTCGTCCTGCGGGCCGGGCTGCCGGTAGGCGAAATGGCGGCGCCGCTGGCGCGCTACTATGCGCGCGCCGGGGATGCCGACCGGGCCCGTGACTTCTATGAACGCGCGCTCGGCTACGCTACGGCGGATTCCATACCGGGTCTGCTGTTCGATTTCGCACAGTTCCAGGAGTCGCAGGGCAACTGTGCGGAGGCGATCGACCTGTTCAGCGCATACCGTGCGCGCCGGCCGACCGGCGAGGCGGCCGATCAGGCACGATGGAACATCGGCAACTGTTCCTTCACGCTGGCTCGCGCGGCGCGTGAGAACGGCAACCCGGATGAGGCACTGGAGCACCTGAGAGTGACGCTGGATCTTGGCGTGCCGCAGAATCTCATGGACCAGGCCTGGTTCGAGCGCGGAGAAGCACTGCTGGAACTGGGTCGCCGGGATGAGGCCATGCAGGCCTACATCCGAGTTCTGGAGAACGCCCGCACAACGGGCGGATCGCTGGTGGAACGGGCGCGCCAGCGTATCGATCAGTTGAGGTTCGGCACGGATACGTCCCCGACCGACATGGAGTCGCGCCGTCCGAACGGCGAGATTCCCGAGCGGCGATAACGAAACATGAGCGGGCCCGCGCGGGTAGTTAGCGCGCGGATGACCCTGATGAAAGCGATATGCGACTCAAGACGACAGTTCTGACCGTACCCCTCCTCGCGCTGGTGCTGGGCGCGTGCGCGTCGCGCGGCCCGGCATTCGAGAACATGGACCAGGAAACCATGTTCCTGTACGGCATGGAACGGTTGCAGGACCGGGACTGGTCCGGCGCGATCAGCACGTTCGAGCGTTTCACGCTCACATTCCCGGCCCATGCACGCGTCCCGGAGGCCCGCTTCCGCATCGGTCAGGCATACGCCGGCCGTGGTGAGCATGTGACGGCTGCGATGGAGTTCGACCGGCTTGCCAATGACTTCCCGGCCGGCCCGTGGGCGGATGACGCCCGTTACGAGGTGTGCGCTGCCTATTACGAACTGTCGCCGGCACCACCACGTGACCAGCAGTACACGGTGACGGCGGTTGATCACTGCCGCTCCCTGACGCTGTACTATCCGGACAGCGAATACGTGCCGCGTGCCGAGGCGATGCTCGACGACCTGATCAACAAGCTGGCGGAAAAGAACTTTGATACGGCGGAGTATTACTTCCGCCGCCGGGCCTACCACTCCGCCAATATCTACTACGAGGGCGTCGCCGCGGACTTCCCGCAGACGGCCTGGGCGCCGCGTGCATTGCTGCGCCTGCACGAGTCATACACACGCCTGGGCTACGAGCAGGAGGCGGAAGCGGCCAGGGAGCGGCTTCTGCGCGATTTCCCCGCATCGCCACAGGCCCGACAGATCGACGGCAACGGAGTCACGGCCGAATCCCGGTCGTGACCGGCTCCGCATCATGAATGTCGGCATTTTCGGCGGGACGTTCGACCCGCCGCATATCGGCCATCTGATCGTGGCGCAGGATGCCGCACTGGCCCTGGAGCTGGACCTCATTGTGTTCGTTCCCGCCGCAAGGCCGCCGCACAAGCGGGCTGCCGAGATCACCGCGGCCAGCCTCCGGGCGGAGATGCTGAGGCTCGCCGTCGAGGATGATGCCCGCTTCGACGTGGACACGCTCGAACTGGAGCGCCCGGGCGCGTCATATACTGTGGACACGCTCCGGGAGCTGGACGCGCGGCAGCCCGACACCCGCTGGACCCTGCTCATTGGTGCTGATCAGTATGAAGAGTTCGGCTCCTGGCGTGAACCGGACGAGATACGTCGTCTGGCGCGCGTGGCCGTCATGATGAGGGATGGGTCGCACGGTGCAGAGAACGACGGCCGCGAGTCGGCTGAGATGGGCGGGCCGGTTCCGGCCGGCCGGCCGGCAGGAGAGGCCGCACGGCAACGGGGGCACCGCCCCGGATCACGCGCGATGGGTGGAGACGGGGATGTCGCGCTCGACGTAACGAGGATCGATGTGTCGGCCACAACCGTGCGCAACCGGGTCGCGGCCGGCCTGCCGATCCGTTATCTCGTGCCGCGCGCGGTCGAGAAGTTCATATTCGAGCGGAAGCTCTACATCCGAAACGGCACTCCGGTGGCGGGGTAGTACCCCGGATCACCCCGAGCGAGGAATAGACACGGTTACATGATCAAGACGCTGCTGGGCAAGGTATTCGGCGACCGCCACGAGCGGGAGGCGCGACGTCTCGAGCCGCTCGTGGACGACATCAACGCCATTGCGGAAGATCTGCAGTCCCTGAGCGAGGAGGAACTGCGCGCTCAGACGGAGAAGTTCCGCGGGATCATCCGCGATCGCGCGGCGCCGCTGGAGGCATCGATATCCGAGCTGCGCGAGAAGAAGCGCCACGCCGAGGATCCGGAGCAGAGGGAGCGCCTCGGCGTGGAACTGCGCGAGGCGGAAGATGCGCTCAAGGAGGAACTCGCGAACGTACTCGACGACCTGCTCCCCGAGGCGTTTGCCACCGTGAAGGAGGCATGTCGCCGTCTGTTGGGCAGCGAGATCACCGTGACGAATCAGAAGCTCACCTGGGACATGGTGCCCTACGACGTGCAGCTGATCGGCGGCATCGCGCTTCATCGCGGCAAAGCTGCCGAGATGGCGACCGGCGAAGGCAAGACGCTCGTGGCTACCATGCCCGTCTACCTCAATGCACTTACCGGCCGCGGTGTACACCTGGTCACGGTCAATACGTACCTCGCCCAGCGCGACAGCGAATGGATGGGGACGGTGTATAGGTACCTCGGACTGACCGTGGACTGTATCGACCTGTATGAGCCAGGTTCGGCGGAGCGTCGCGCGGCGTACAACGCCGACATCGCATATGGCACGAACAACGAGTTCGGGTTCGACTACCTGCGCGACAACATGGTCCACGAGATGTCGCAGCGCGTGCAGCGGCAGCACGCCTACGCCATCATCGACGAGGTCGACTCGATCCTGATCGATGAGGCGCGTACGCCGCTCATCATCAGCGGGCCGGTCGGCCAGGAGCAGTCGGCGGAGTACAAGCTGCACAATCCGTCCGTCGCTTCGCTCTTCCGCAAACAGTCACGGATGATCAACGAGATGGTCGCGGAGGCGGAGAAGGAAGTGGAGACGGACGAGTACAGCGCGGGCGAGAAGCTGCTGGCTGCCAAGCGCGGCTCTCCGCGTCACAAGCGGCTGTTGAAGATGTTCGCCGACAATCCGAGCCTGCAGAAGCTGGTCACGCAGGTCGAGGCGGACTACATGCGGGAGAAGAAGCTGCAGGAGGTCGATGAGATGCTCCTGTACGCAATGGATGAGAAGGGTCACTCGATCCATCTATCCGATCGCGGCCTCGATGAGCTGTCGCCCGGTGACGTGGATGCGTTCGTGGTGCCGGATTTGTCGGAGGCGATCGGCGAGATCGAGCGCGATGTCGAGATGTCGGTCGACGACAAGCGCGAGCGGATCCAGGCGTTGGAGAAGGAGTACGCGGACAAGAGCCAGCGCATCCATGCGATCCATCAGCTGCTGAAGGCATACACTCTCTATAACCGCGATGAGCAGTACATCCTCGAGGATGGCCAGGTCATCATTGTCGATGAGTTCACCGGTCGCAAAATGGCGGGACGCCGGTGGTCGGACGGGCTGCATCAGGCGGTGGAAGCGAAGGAGAACGTATCCGTCCGGGGTGAGACGCAGACGCTGGCGACGGTTACGATTCAGAACTACTTCCGCATGTACGACAAGCTGGCAGGCATGACCGGTACGGCGGAGACCGAGGAGGGCGAATTCCACTCGATCTACGGCCTGGAGGTGATGGTCATTCCGACGAACCGTCCGATCGTGCGTGATGATCGGCAGGACCTCGTCTACCGGACGAAGCGCGAGAAGTTCAACGCGATCATGGACGAGATCGAGCGCCTGCACAAGATGCAGCTGCCGGTGCTCGTGGGTACGGTTTCGGTCGATGTGTCGGAAACGCTGAGTCGGATGCTGAAGCGGCGCGGCATCACACACAACGTGCTGAACGCGAAGTATCATCAGCGGGAGGCGGAGATCGTTGCGGAGGCCGGCCGGCCTGGCGGTGTGACGATCGCAACGAACATGGCCGGCCGCGGCACCGACATCAAGCTTGGGCCGGGCGTCACCGCGCCGCGCACGATCGGCTGGCTGCGTGAGCACGGCGTCGATCCGGAGGACGTCGCCAACGTGCCGGACCCGTCGCGGGCTGTCGATCTGTCGAAGCAGCCGGACGACTATGAGGTCGAGGACGGCGGGCTGCACATCATCGGATCGGAGCGGCACGAATCACGGCGCATCGACCGGCAGCTGCGCGGGCGTGCGGGTCGCCAGGGTGATCCCGGCGCTACGCAGTTCTTCCTGTCGCTCGAGGACGACCTCATGCGGCTGTTCAACTCCGATCGGATCGCCGGTGTGATGGAGCGGTTCGGCGCGGAGGAGGGCGAAGTCATCACGCACGCGCTCGTGACGCGCTCCATCGGCAGCGCGCAGGGTCGTGTGGAGATGCAGAACTTCGAGGCACGAAAGCGGCTGCTAGAGTACGACGACGTGATGAACAATCAGCGCGAGGTCATTTACGATCTCCGGCTGTTCGCGCTCGAGGGCGGGGAGGACCTCAGGGGCGAGGTCTGGGACATGATCGACCAGGCACTGCGTGATGTGGTGCTGGAGTACGCGCCAGAGGAGACGCACCCGGATGATTGGGACCTCTACGCTCTGCGCCAGCGGCTCGTGCTCGATTACTTCCTCGTCGTCGAGGAACTGCCCGCGAAGGAGGGTGACGAGCACAGCTTCGAGGACATCGAGTCCATCGAGGAACTCGTCGTGGAGGCCGGTCGCGTAGGATTCAACCGCAAGCTCGAGAGCTGGGGCGATCACAAGGAGCGGATTCTCGCCTGGGTGATGCTCGGCGTGATCGATGAGAAGTGGCGCGACCATCTGTACGACCTCGACCACCTGAAGGCATCGATCGGCTTCCGCGGCTGGGGTCAGAAGGATCCGCTCGTCGAGTACAAGCAGGAAGCCTACAGCATGTTCGTGGACATGATGAAGGACCTGCGCAAGTCGGTTTCGACCCTGTCATTCCGCGCGCAGCTCGCAGTGCCGCAGCCTCGTCCGCAACCGCGCCGGCTGACGCTCAGCGGCCCCAGCGAGACGCCGGGCACGGGACCGTCCACGGCAATGCCAAAGCCGGAGCCGCAGAAGGATGATGCGATTTCCGCTGCCATGCCGGGCGCCCGTCGCATGAGCCCGCAGGGACCGCCGCCGCGCCAGCAGGTCACGACGAATCGCGAGGATGGCTCCCCACCGCCACCGGCGACCTCGGACAAGACGGTGGGCCGCAACGATCCGTGTCCGTGCGGCTCGGGCAGGAAATACAAGAAGTGTCACGGCGTCGGTACCGTCTGATCCCTTTCCACCCTCCGTGCGGGCAGGACCCATGGCCGGCTATGCGATCAGGGACTGGCCCGCACCGGAGCGGCCACGCGAGCGGCTGCTCGCGGAAGGCGCCAGCGCCCTCGCCTCGCGCGAGCTTCTCGCCATCCTGATCGGCAGCGGCCGCGAGGGCGCATCCGCCATTGATGTCGCCGGCACGCTGCTCCGGCTGGCCGACGGATCGCTGCGCCGGCTGGCCTCCTCACCGCCGGCCGGTCTGGCCGCCGTCCCGGGGATTGGCCCCGCCGTTGCAGCACGGATCAGTGCCGCCCTCGAACTCGGCCGGCGGCTCGCCCGGGAGGGCCCACTGGAACGTACACGAATCCGTGGGCCGCGTGATGTGTATGATCTGTGTGCACCAGCGACGCGCGACCTGGCGCAGGAGGAGTTCCGGGTTCTCCTGCTGAATACTCAGCATGCGGTAGTACGGGAGCTCGTCGTCACTCGGGGCACGCTCGACGCGTCCATCGTGCATCCGCGTGAGGTGTTCCGTGCGGCGATCTCGGAGAGTGCGGCCGCGATGATCCTCGTGCACAACCATCCATCCGGCGACCCGACTCCGTCGCCGGAGGACCGGGAGGTCACACGGCAGCTCGCGGAAGCGGGCAGGCTGATCGGAATTCCCGTGCTGGACCACGTGGTCGTCGGCGACGGCCGGTATGTTTCATTCGTAGAAGCGGGACTCGGACTCCCACTCTGATTATGGCAACGACAGCGCCCACACTGAACCGGGATGACGCGCTCGCAGCGCTGCCGCAGCGACTGCGCGAGCCGGTCGAGGCCTACGCCGAACGGCTGGACCTCGACCTGATCGCGCGCGCCTACCGGTTCAGCGAAAAGGCACACACCGGCCAGAAACGGGCGTCCGGCGAGGACTACCTTGCACACTGCGTCGAGGTGGCGAAGATCCTCGCCGATCTGCACCTCGACGGCTTTTCACTCGCGTCCGGCCTCATCCATGATGTCGTCGAGGATACAGAGGTGACGCTCGACGATGTGAAGGCGGAATTCGGTGCGGAGATCGCCTCGATCGTCGATGGCGTAACGAAGATCGGGAAGGTCCAGTT
>JAGTUV010000396.1 GCA_018224305.1 Gemmatimonadota bacterium | reverse complement strand
TAGGCCATGACTGTGACCTTGGTTGGCGTATCTCCGTCTCGCGCCGCCGCGGCATCACGGATCTTTTCGAGAGAAGTCGGAGTCGCGGTGGCCGCCGCATAGGCCGCCATCCACCGCCGCAGCGTCTCAGGTTTCCTTACAGGGTGCCCCTGCTCCAGGAAGTCGCGATCTACAATGCGAGCGATGTATCCATCCAGCTGAGCCCGAAGCGCGCGGCCCGACAGATGGCGCAGACCGGGGAATCCGGAAGCGACGATTTCGCGGGCGTACTCCGGAAGCCCCACTGTTGTATCCCCGACGATCTCTCTCCGCTCCCCCGTCAGCAGCGCCTGGAGGCTGACGGTAGGATCGGGCATGCCCCGCTCGCTAAGCGCAAGAGGGCGCATCCTCACCGTGACGATGCGCCCGGCGCCCGAATGCGTCGGCGCCTGGGCCGGCGCAGCCGAGCCCGTAAGAATGAAACGGTTGGGTGTCGCATCCTCAGTATACTATCGAACCGCCATTTGGTATACCATTTGACCATCTCGAAGATGGGACTGACGATGGTTACGAAGACTATGCGAGGAGTTACGACAGATCCTACTCAGCGATTACGAGAATGCACCCCCAACCCAGCGGCGCGGGGATCGAGCGGCTCCTCACGGCCACTATGATCTCCAAGGCCGACGAACTCAGTTGTGATAATGGAGTACGTCTTCTCGACTTCACCCTGTGGTCCGAACACCGTAATGAGTCCGGTCGTGTCCGGTCCATTTGCCGCTAGAAACAATCGTCCGGATTCAGAAATCCAGGCAGCGCGCGAAACGGAGACCCCTTTTTGTAATGTGCCTCTCGAGATTTCATACTGCCGTGCATAGGCGGCGGGAATCGACTCGTCGAGGCAAGTCAACGCTTCTGTCCCGATCGCGGCGGAATACCTTGACCGCGACAAGAAACCGTCGCTCGCCAATCCATTGCAGGTCATTGCCGCCCTGCAAACCGAAGATTGTGATATCGTCGATGTACTCGCCGGATCTGTCGAAGGCAATGACGCGGTTTCCGTCCAGCACGGCTACGCCGTCATTGCCCATCGCTGCAATTGCGATGGCAGCTGAGACACATTCGCCTGGATCGTAATCGGGGTGGTCTCCCGCAGTAGGGGTCGTAGACTCTCCCCTCGCACGGCTCGAGCGTCTCAACCAACAGCCGGACAACGTGGCGAACCACATCCGTGGCGAACCACAAACGCTGCAGCGGGCGGCGGCGTCCGCGCCGAGCGAGTTCCGCAGAAACGGGTGCTCCGCAGGGAGCACCCGTTTCGAGGACTGTCCGAGACTCGGGGCGGACGCCGCTGCCCGTTCCCTACCCGACCACGTTGATCATGTCGAAGATCGGCAGGTACATGGCTACGATCATGCCACCGACCACCACGCCGAGGAATACGATCATGATCGGCTCCATCGCCGCCAGCAGGGCCTCGACCGCCGAGTCGACCTCGTCGTCGTAGAAGTCGGCGATCTTCGTGAGCATCTCGTCCAGGCCGCCGGTCTGTTCACCGACATTGATCATGCTGACCACCATCGGCGGGAACACACCCGACTTCTTCAGCGGATCCGAAATGGTTTCACCACCGGCGATCGACGTGCGGGACTCCATGATCGCGTCGTGCAGCACGCGGTTGCCGGACGTCTTCGCGGTGATCTCGAGGCCGTCGAGGATCGACACACCGGACGCCACGAGCGTACCGAGCGTGCGCGTGAAGCGCGCGATTGCCGTCTTGCGCAGGAGGTTGCCGAACACGGGCGAGTGGAGCATCGCCTTGTCCAGTACCAGCTCGCCGCCCGGCGTCTTGTAGTACATCCGCAGCGCGATCGTGATCGCTGCCACCGCGATCACGAACACATACCACCTCGCCTGCAGCGTCTCCGACAGGAAGATCACGAACGCAGTCGGGCCCGGCAGCGCGATGCCGGCGCTCTCGAACATCGTCTGGAATGTCGGAATGACGAAGATGAGCAGGACCGCAACCGCACCGACGGCCACCGCCAGGATGACGCTCGGGTAGATCATGGCGCCCTTGATCTTACGCTTGAGCGCGTCGGCCTTCTCGAGGAAGACCGCGAGGCGCAGCAGAATCGTGTCCAGGATACCACCGGCCTCACCGGCGGCGACCATGTTCACGTACAGCGCCGGGAACGTCTTCTCATGGCCGCGCATCGAGTCGGCCAGCGTCTGGCCGGACTCCACGTCGTAGAGCACCTGCTCGATGACCTTGCGCAGCGCCTTGTTCTCGCTCTGCTTCGCGAGAATGTCGAGACTCTGCACGAGCGGCAGACCGGAATTGATCATCGTCGCGAACTGACGCGTGAAGATGACGATGTCCTTTGTCGAGACACCACCGCTCATCAGCGCGCCAAGATCGAACGAGCTCTTCTTCTCCTCGATCTTGATAGGAGTCAGCCGCTGCTTGCGCAGCTGTGCGACCACCGCGTCGCGATCCTTCAAATCGAGCGTGCCGTTCTGCATCTCCCCGGTGGCAGTACGGGCGGAGTATGAAAACGTGGCCATGGTTTACCTTCCTGATTGTTTAACCGCGTCGACGCCCGATGCGCGTCTAGAGCGGGGCCGCCTTACCGCACATGCGCAGCAGCTCGTTCGGATCCGACGAGTGCTGCAACGCCTCTTCCAGCTTGACGTCGCCGCCGATGTAGAGCTGATACAATGAATCGTTCAGCGTCTGCATGCCGAACTTCTTGCCCGCCTGCATGATCGAGTAGATCTGGTGCACCTTGTCGTCGCGGATGCACGCGCGCACGGCCGGCGTGCAGATCATGACCTCGACCGCGGCGACACGGCCGGTGCCCTTCGCCCTGGGCAGCAGCGTCTGCGTGATCACGCCCTCCAGCACGAACGCGAGCTGCGCGCGCACCTGCGCCTGCTGCGTGGACGGGAACACGTCGATGATGCGGTTGATCGTCTCCGCGGCACTGTTCGTGTGCAGTGTGGCGAAGGCCAGGTGGCCGGTCTCGGCGATGGTGAGCGCGGCATGGATCGTCTCCAGGTCGCGCATCTCACCGATCAGCACGGTGTCCGGGTCCTGGCGCAGCGCATACTTGAGCGCCTGCCCGAAACTCTTGGTGTCCGCACCGACCTCGCGCTGATTGACAATGCAGCCCTGGTGGCGGTGCACGAACTCGATCGGATCCTCGACCGTCAGGATGTGACCCTTGTCCTCGCGGTTGACCTTGTCGATCATCGCGGCGAGCGTTGTTGACTTGCCCGAGCCGGTGGGGCCCGTGACGAGCACCAGGCCGCGCGGCTTCTCCGCCAGCTTCGCGACGATCGGCGGCAGCTTCAACTCATCGAACGTCATGATGTGGAAGGGGATCTGCCGGATGGCCATCGACACGCAGCCGCGCTGCTTGAAGACATTGCCACGGAAGCGAGAGAGGTTCGCGATGCCGAACGAGAAGTCCAGCTCGTCCTCCGTCTCGAAACGCTTCTTCTGCGACTCCGTCAGTATCGAATAGGCGATCGAGAGCGTGTCCTTCGGACCGAGCACCATCTCGGTCATCGCATTGACGATGTCGCCATCGATGCGCAGCTTCGGCCGCTCGCCTGCCGTGATGTGCAGGTCGCTCGCGCCGCGCTGGATCATTTCGTCCAGCAGTACACGCAGGTTGATTGTCTTTTCCTGCGCGCCGCCGAGCGGTGCCGCCTGGGTAGCCATTACGCCGCCGTCTCCTTGATGACTTCCTCCAGTGTCGTAACGCCGCGCGATACCTTGAGCATCCCGTCCATGCGCAGCGTCAGCATGCCTTCCTTCAGACCCTGATCGCGCAGCTCATCGCCGCTGGCGCCGTGCATGATCATCTTCCGCAGTTCCGTCGACATCGCCATGACCTCATAGAGGCCGGCGCGGCCCTTGTAGCCACTGCCGCCGCAACGGTCGCAGCCCTGCCCCTTGTAGAACGTCATCTCGGCTTCCTTGCCCGAGATGCTCGCCGCTTCCAGGTATTCCTTCGGGTACGTCGCCTCGGCCTTGCAGCCCGAACAGATCCGGCGCAGCAGCCGCTGTGCGGTGACGCAGTTGAGGGCGGCTGCGACGTTGAACGGCTCCAGACCCATGTCGATCAGACGCGTGATCGTCGATGGCGCGTCGTTCGTGTGCAGCGTCGAGAGCACAAGATGGCCGGTGAGCGCCGCCTTGATGGCGATGCCGCCCGTCTCGATGTCTCGAATCTCACCGACCATGATGATGTTCGG
>JAGTUV010000395.1 GCA_018224305.1 Gemmatimonadota bacterium | reverse complement strand
TCATCCTGCTACCGCACGCGCCCGGCGATCAAGTACTCGAGTCCCGGACCCGTCGTTCAGCGAGCGGCGCGGCGCCGATGTGGGCTGTCGGCGGACCTTGTACCATTTCCATTGACACAATGCACCCGGCGTCGCTATTGTACCAATCGGAGCGGAACAAGACACCGGGCAATGGAGACAATCGCCATGCAATACGACTTCAGGCAGGACGTGCGGTATGCACTGGCGGCGGCGCGGGACGAGGCGCATCTGCACGGTCACGACTACGTGGGCACGGAGCACATGCTGCTGGGGCTGCTGCGGCAGCCGGACTCGCGGGCGCTGGAGCTGCTGGGTCAACTCGGCGTGACGGCGGAGGCCGTCCGACAGCAGATCGGTGAGATGGTGCGGCGAGGCCGTGCCACACTCGGAATGGGTGAGCTGCCGTACACATCGCGCGCGAAGAAGGTGCTGGAGTTCTCCATGGCTGAGGCGCGCAATCTCCGGCACGCCTACATCGATACGGAGCATCTCCTGCTGGGCCTGCTGCGGGAGGAGAAGGGCATCGCGGCGCATGTGCTGGCGACATTCGGCGTGACGATCGCGCGTGTCCACGCCGCGATGACGGGGAGCGCGTTGCCCCCGAAGCCGCCCTCACCGCCCTCACCGCCGTCCCCATCATCACCGCCGTCCCCATCATCACCGCCGTCCCCAGCGCCGCCGCCCGTGGAGCCATCGTTCCGGATGGAACTGGACGACAGCTCGAATCGGTCGATCTACGAGCAGATCGTGTCCCGTGTGCGTGAAGCAGTGGCGACGGGGGAGCTGGCGCCGGGCAGCCGGTTGCCGGCGGTGCGGCAGCTCGCGGACATCCTCGACATCGCCCCCGGCACGGTTGCGCGGGCATACAGCGAGCTGGAGCGTCTCGGCGTGGTGGTCACGGACGGGGCGAGGGGGACGCGGGTCGCGGAGACAACGGGCCCGGCGCGCACAGAGCCGGTCGACATCGAGCACATCGCCGGCCTGCTGCGTCCCGCGGCCGTTGCCGCTTTTCACATGGGCGCGGGTGCAGACGACCTGCGGCAGGCGCTGGAGAACGCGATGCAGGACATCTTTGACGGATGACCATTTCCGCGTGCGTCATTCCACGGGACACGCGTCGGGACACGCGTCGGGACACGCGTCGAACGGCATTCCTCGCGAGCCTCGACCTCGACGGAGAGCCTCGCCTTACGTCAACCGCGGGCGAGTTCATCGAGTTTCAGCACGGTCCGCCAGTTACGCATCGTGACGGGGGATCCGGCGAGTCGGTCGAGGAGAGCCGGTGTGATTTTCGACGTTCCTGCGCCCGCCGGGAAGTGGGCCCATAACGCGTCGCCAGCGGCGATGACACGCTCACCGCTGGACGCACGTTCCTGAAGACGATCGGCGGCGCCGGGTTTCGGCGGATTCTTCGCGAGCCCTAGCATCACGCGGTTCGGCTCGGCGGCGGACTCATCGGGAAATGGATTGCCTGCGACGCAATCCGCCCATTCGCCGGCCGTGCGAATCAGCACTGCGATCTTCAGCCCGAAGTTGAGAAGGATAGCCCGCTCGAGATCCGCTTCGAGACGGGACGGCGCCTCAGCGGCACCGAAGATGACATTGCCGCTCTGTATGTAAGTCCGGACGTCGGCCCAGCCGAGATCAGTGGAAACCTCACGCAATCCGGCCATCGGTATGCGGTTGCGGCCGCCGACATTGATTCCCCTGAGCAACGCGATGCAGGTCGTCACGGGCGTATCATCTCCACAGGTGTTGTCGAATCCGCGACTTGAACATCAGGCACGGCTCCGCGTCCGCGACATGGGACTTGAAGCCATCGCAGCAGCCATCGAGATTGCAGCCTCGTCATCAACCGCGACGAACGAGCATACATGAACCACGCGATAGAAACCACGGCCCTGGTCAAGGGATTCGGCACGACGCGGGCGGTGAACGGCATCGACCTCCAGATCCCGGTCGGTACAGTATATGGCCTGCTCGGTCCGAACGGCGCCGGGAAGACGACGACGATCCGCATGCTCGCGACTCTGCTGCGGCCCGATGGCGGCAGCGGAGCCGGGGATCATTTCTGGTGGATGCGGCGTATGTGTTTCTGATCCCACGTCTTACACGCACGGAGTCATCATGAAGTTCAGTACCGCCGGGCTGGCCATGTTCCTGGTCGCCACCGCTGTCCCTGCCGCAGCCCAGCAGCCGCTCGGGACGCCGGTAAGCGTGACGACATCGGTCGAGGACGTGATCGAGCAGAGCGGCATCGTCGCCGCGCTCGATTCCGTCATGGCGGTGTCCTCGCCGGAACTGGAGCGTTCGCTCGGGGAGCTTGCGGAGACTCTGGAGACGGTCGGCCGGCGACTCGCGAGCGATCCTCAGCTTCGCCTTTCCGCATTGCGCGCGGCGCAGGGTCTGACGAGCGTGGCGCAGGTCATGCTCGTGGAGCACTCGCGCGCGCTGGAGGAGGCGCTGCGGGCCGCAGTCGAGCGGCTCGGCGAGCTGTCGGCACGGCAGGAGGCCGCAATTCCGCCGGACGACGATGGCTCCCTGCCGCGGTAGGTAGCGCCCCGGCCACGCGCCCCGGCGAGTCCCGGCATCTGCGCACGGCGAACCACCGTACCGGGCCGGATCTACGCTGTCCGCAGCGTCCGATCGGCGCGCAATCTTGCCCATCGGCCCGACCGCGTCGTACTCTCCCGCCCGAGTTCCCGCCGCTTCCCGGAGCATGTGAGATGACTCTTATGCGTTTGATCCCGACCGTTGTGTTCGCGTTTTCCTGTGCGACGTTCGTCCTGCCCGCCGCGCCGCTCGCGGCGCAGCAGACCCGCCAGCTCACAGCCGATGACTATGCGCGGGCCGAGTCGTTCCTCGGCGCGTCGACCGGCTCGCTCGTCAGCGGCCTGCCCGGTCAGCCGACGTGGCTGGAGGACGGCCGTTTCTGGTACCGCACGACGACTGCGGCGGGCGCTGCGTTCATCACCGTCGATCCGGCGCGCGGGACCCGCAGCGCCGCATTCGACAACACTCGCCTGGCGTCTGCGCTCGCGGCCGCTACCGGCGGCCAGGTCCGCGCCGACCAGCTCCCGCTCCAGGGCCTCCAGTTCTCTACGGACGCGAGCTCGATCACGCTGACAGCCGCGAACCGCCGCTGGACGTGCAGCCTCCAGGACTACACGTGCTCGCCTGCGGATACCGCGCGCGCTGGCGCCGCGTTGAACGCGCCGCGCGCCTCCGTCACTTCGCCGGACGGCCGCCACGCCGCGTTCATCCGCGACCACAACCTGTGGGTGAAGGACCTCACGACGAACGAGGACCGGCAGCTGACGACGGACGGCATCGAGGACTTCGGTTACGCGACGAACAACGCCGGCTGGACGCGCAGCGATGTGCCCGTGCTGCTGTGGTCGCCGGACTCGCGCCGCATCGCCACGTTCCAGCACGACTCGCGCGGTGTCAGCGAGATGCACCTGGTCAGTACGGTCGCGGGGCCACCGGTCCTCGAGTCGTGGCGCTACCCGCTGCCGCAGGACAGCGCCATCTTCCGCATCCATCGCGTAATCGTCGATGTCGAGAACGCGCGTACCGTGCGCCTCGACATGGCACCGGATCAGCATCGCTCCACGATCAGCGACCACATCGCGGACGGCTCGACTTTCCTCGATGTCGAATGGTACCCCGACGCATCGCACGTAGCATTCGTATCTTCGTCACGTGATCACAAGCACGCCGTGTTCCGTGTCGCGAACGCGGAAACGGGGGCGGTGCGCACCGTGTTCGAGGAGCGCTCGCCGACGCAGTTCCAGTCCGCGTTCGCAGCCGTCGGCACCGCCAACTGGCGCGTGCTGCCCGCGACGAACGAGGTGCTCTGGTGGTCCCAGCGCGACGACTGGGGTCATCTCTATCTCTACGACCTCGGCACCGGCGCGCTGAAGCGGCAGATCACGTCGGGCAGCTGGAACGTCGGAGAGCTGGTGCGCGTCGACGCCAGTGCGCGCATGCTGTACTTCACGGGCGTCGGTCGGGAGCAGGGTCGCGATCCGTACTTCCAGCACTTCTACCGGATCGGCATGGATGGGAGCGGCCTGCGGCTGCTGACGGCGGAGAATGCCAATCACGCAATCCGGCTGTCGCCTGACGGCGCGTATTTCGTGGACACGTACTCGACGCCGACGGAGCCGCCCGTGAGCGTGCTGCGTCGAACGAATGACGGTGCAGTGGTCGTCGAGCTGGAGCGTGCCGACATCTCGCGCCTCGTCGCGACCGGCTGGAAGCCGCCGGAGCCGTTCGTCGTGAAGGCGCGCGACGGCCAGACGGATCTCTACGGCCTGATGTTCACGCCGACGCGACTCGATTCCACCGCGTCGTACCCGATCGTCAACTACATCTACCCGGGTCCGTGGGGCAGCAGCGTCGGCTCGCGCAATTTCTCGCCCGCGCGGAGCGATCATCAGGCGCTGGCCGAACTGGGCTTCGTGGTGGTGGTGATCGACGGCATGGGCACCGAGTGGCGCTCGAAGTCGTTCGGCGACTTCTACTACGGCGACATGGGCGACAACACGCTGCCCGATCAGATCGCCGGCATGCGTCAGCTCGCGGAGCGGCATCGCTTCATCGACATCGACCGCGCCGGCATGTGGGGGCACTCGGGCGGAGGCTTCGCTACCGCGGCGGCAATGTTCCGGCACCCGGATTTCTTCAAGGTCGGCGTGTCACAGGCGGGCAACCATGACAACCGCCTCTACGAGGACGACTGGGGCGAACGGTTCATGCCCCTGATGCAGAGCGAGAACGGCGCGGCGGTCTGGGAGTCGCAGGCCAACCAGCTCGTGGCCGCGAATCTCCAGGGCAGGCTGCTGCTCGCGCACGGCGTGATGGACAGCAACGTTCCGCCGTACAACACGTACCTCGTCGTTGATGCGTTGATCAAGGCGAACAAGGACTTCGACCTGATCATCTTCCCGCATCAGCGTCACGGCTTCGGCGTCGACAACAACTACATGATGCGGCGGCGCTGGGATTATTTCGTGAAGCATCTGATGGGTGCGGAGCCGCCGACGGAGTATCAGATCGGGCGTCCCCGCACCTAGAGTGCGGGGACGGTCACCCGCTCGAGCGGACCAGCATTGGCGCTGCCAGTCCCCTTCCCGATCGCCAGCAGTTCCGCCACGAACGCGTGAACATGCACGTTCTCGAATGCGGCAATCCGCACGCCGTTCCTCACGCCCGCACCGCTGGCGACCGGCCGGGCGCGGCCCCTGCGCAAGAGGCCGCGCCATGCTCCGTCGCAATGCGTCAGGTCGTGATGGCCACCTTGAGCACGCCATCGCGCTGGTTCGAGAACAGCTCGTACGCCTCGACGATATTGTCGAGCGTGTAGCGGTGCGTGACGAGCGGGCGCAGGTCCACACGCCCCGAACCGACGACGTTCATCAGCCGCCGCATCCGCTCCTTGCCGCCCGGGCAGAGAGTGGTGATGACCTTGTGGTCACCGAGCCCGGCCGCGAATGCGTCGAGCGGCAGTGACAGCTTGCCCGAGTACACACCCAGACTGGACAGTGTGCCGCCTGGCCGGAGTGCGCGCAGCGCGCTCTCGAACGTCGACTGCGTGCCGAGCGCCTCGATCGCGACATCGGCGCCGCGCCCGCCGGTGATCTCGCGAATCGCTTCGACCGGATCGGTATCGCGGTAATTGAGGGTGATGTCGGCACCCAGTCGCTTCGACATCTCCAACCGCTCCGGGATCCCGTCCACGGTGATGATGCGGCTCGCGCCCATCAGCTTCGCGCCGGCCGTTGCGCACAGGCCGATCGGACCCTGCGCGAACACGACGACCGTGTCGCCAATGCGGATATGACCGCTCTCGGCACCGCCGAAGCCGGTGCTCATGATGTCCGGGCACATCAGCACCTGCTCGTCCGTCAGGTCATCCGGAACGGGCGTCAGGTTGGCCAGCGCGAACGGAACGCGCAGATACTCCGCCTGACAGCCATCGATGGTGTTGCCGAACTTCCAGCCACCGAGCGCCTGCGCGAAGCCATCCCGGCTGCTCGACCCGCACTGCGAGCGATCGTTGTCGAGACAGGAATGGCACTGACCGCACGGCGTGATGGCGCCCACGATCACGCGCTGACCTACGTGATAGCCCGACACACCCGCACCGAGCTTCGCGATGATGCCGACCGGCTCGTGGCCGACAATGAGGCCCGGCTTCACCGGATACTCACCCTTCAGGATGTGGACGTCCGTACCACAGATCGTCGTCGTCGTCACCTTGACCAGTGCTTCGCCCGCGCCGATCTCCGGCACAGGGCGCTCCTGCAGTTCGATGCGTCCGGCTTCGACGAAGACAGCCGCCTTCATGGTCTTCGGAAGCGATGCGGGATCGAACGGTGTGCGGGTCGCTGTGTTCAGTGCTGTTGCCATTTGGCCTCCATGTCAGCAGGTCTGTGTATCGTGACGGAAGATGCGGCACGCGGCCGGGCGGATCTGTAGGGGAACGCACTCGATGGTAGTCAGGTTGTGGAGGGCGCGGCGTGGACCATCCCGCATCTGCGGATTATCTTACTGATCGAGAGCCGTTTTCCTGCCTCCCACGGACATACTCGATATTCCCGACACCGCCGAAATGAGCCCCCATCGCAGAGTGGATGCGGACTTCGCCGAGGAAGTCCTGGCGGACCTGTATCGGTACCCACGCAAGCGCGTGTGGGTGGCGTTCACGCTCTGGCTGACGCTCGGCTGGTTCGGCGGCCACCGCTTCTACCTGGACCGCCACGGCACGGCCGTGCTGATGATGTTCACGTTTGGCGGCGCGCTCATCGGGTGGGTGATCGACGGCTTCTACGTGCGCTCGATGGTGCGTGACTACAACGCGGATCAGGCACTCCGGGAGCGGGTGCGTCAGCCGCCGCGTGAACTCGACTTCATGCCGCCGCTCTCGCGGGACGTGCTCGCGAAACCGCCCGAGTGGACGGAACGCTGGCACACCGCGAG
>JAGTUV010000394.1 GCA_018224305.1 Gemmatimonadota bacterium | reverse complement strand
TCGCGCGTGGCTGAGCGGCCTCTCGCTCGATCTGCGGCTCGCGTGGCGAATGCTGCTGAAGTCGCCGGGCCTGACGGTTGTCGGTGTGCTCGGCATCGCGATCGGCACCGCACTCGGAGTCGGCGCGTTCATCGTGCTGACGGGCATGTTCTACCCGAAGCTGCCGCTGGACGAAGGCGAGCGCGTCGTCGCACTCACGATGCTGGACGTCCAGTCGGGCAGCCACGCAAAGCAACTGCTGCATGACTTCGATGCGTGGCGCGCGGAGCTGCATTCGGTCGAGCACGTTGCCGCTGCGACGATGGGTATCCGCAGTCTGGTCACCGGCGACGCGCCGGCGGTGGGCGTGCGCGCGGCGGAGATGACGGCGTCGGCGTTCCGGGTCGCACGCGTGCAGCCGCTGATCGGGCGGTACCTTCTGCCGGAGGACGAGCACGAAGCCGCGCCGCGTGTGGTGGTGATCGGCTACCAGCTGTGGCAGTCGCGCTTCGAGGGGGACCCCGCGGTGGTCGGCCGCACCGTGCTGGTCGGCGGCGTGGCGCACGACGTGGTCGGCGTGATGCCGCCGGGCTTCGCGATGCCGCGGCAGGAGGAGCTGTGGACGGCGCTGCGTGCCGACCCCGGTCAGCACGCGCGCGGCGCGGGTCCGCCGCTGTACGTGTTCGGTCGACTGGCGCCGGGCGCCACGCGCGAACGGGCGCAGGCCGAGCTGACGGTGCTGGGCCGGCGCGCCGCGGCCGCGTTCCCGGAGTCGCACGCGCACCTGCGACCGCTAGTCCTGCCGTACACGTACCCGCTCGACAGCGTCGACAGGGAGGACCTGTGGGACGCGGCTGGGATGCAGCTCATGCTGAACCTGCTGCTGATCGCGATCGCGGTGAACGTGGCCGTGCTCGTGTACGCGCGCACGGCCATGCGACAGCGCGAGATAACTGTACGCACTGCGCTCGGCGCGAGCCGTCGCCGCATCATCGCGCAGCTCTTCATCGAGGCGCTCGTCCTGTCGTCCGTCGGTGCGGCGCTCGGGCTGGCTCTCGCCCACACTGCGCTCGAGCAGTTCCGGGCTCTGATGGCGGGCTTCGGCGAGTCCGCTTTCTGGGTCGACTACAGCCTGCAGCCGCGCTCGGTGCTGTTCGCGGCGGCGCTCGCCGTACTGAGCGCATGCATCGTCGGCGTCGTGCCGGCTCTGAAGGCGACGGGGCGACGCGTGCAGTCGGACCTGCGCGGTTTCGGCGGCGCGAGTGTGCGGCTCGGCCGCGGCTGGACCGCGCTGATCGTCGTGCAGGTTGGCGTTGCCGTCACCGTGCTGCCGCTCGCGCTGAGCCAGGGCTACCACGACATCCGCATGGCCGACGTGCAGCCGACGTTCGCGGCGCACGAATTCCTCACCGCGGATCTCGCAGTTGCGATGCCACTGCACCCCGGCATGGACGGTGCCGCACATCGCCGCGCCGCCGCCGCCCGCATGGCTGTCCGTCTGTCGGACCTCGAGCGACGTCTCGAGGCCGAGCCCGCCGTCGCTGGCGTCACATTCGAGGGCTACACCGCGCCCGGCGGTGCGCGCGTCGAACTCGAGAACGCGTCTGGCGATGCCGGGTCCGTCACGCACGACGCGCAGCTCACCGGCGTGGCACCCGACTACTTCGAGCTTCTCGACGTCCCCCTCCTGGCCGGCCGCGGGCTCACTGCCGCCGATGCGGGCGCGATCGCTGGAGACGCCGCGCGCGCGCTGGGCGGCGGTGTGGTCGTGAACGAGGCGTTCGTGCGTTCGCTGCTCGACGGCGGCAACGCACTCGGCCGGCGGCTGCGCTTCGTGCCGCCTGTGGGCAGCGGCGCCCGGAGCGACGAGCACGCGGCGGCAGAGGCAGCCTCGTGGCACGAGGTCGTCGGCGTCGTCGCAAACCTCCACGCGAGCGCGTTCGACGGTACGTACGCGGAGCCCGCGGTCTACTACGCCGTGACGCCGGAGCTCCAGACCGCGACTCTGCTGGTCCGCGTTCGCGGCGACGATGTCGACGCCTTCGCACAGCGGCTGCGGGAGCTCGCCAGCGCGCTCGATCCCGATCTGCGGATCGATCGCGTCGCGAACCTCGCACGGCTGCCGAACGCGCGCTTCCTCGCCATGGTCGCCGCACTGCTGCAGCTCATCTTCGGCATCGTCGTACTGCTCTCCGCCGCCGGCGTGCACGCGCTCATGTCGGTCACCGTAACGCAGCGACGGCGCGAGATCGGTGTGCGTGCCGCGCTCGGTGCGCAACCGCATCGCCTGCTCATGAGCGTCTTCTCGCGGGCCGGCGCGCAGCTCGCGTTCGGAGCGCTGGTGGGCTCGGCTCTCGCCGCCGCGCTGCTCCAGGGCAGCGGCCTCGGCGCGATCCGCAACGCGGTGTTCGTGGCTGTCGTCGTCGGCGTGATGGTGCTGGCCGGGCTGATCGCTGCGACGGGTCCCGCGCTGCGCGGGCTGCGCATCCATCCCATGGAGGCGCTCCGCGACGAGTGACGGCCACGACCGCCAGGCCCTCCACCTTTGGTTCAGAAATGGGCTAGTATGCTATGTCGAAATGGGCTAGTACGACATGTCGAAATGGGCTAGAGACGACCGGATATAGGTTAGTATGGGATGGCGAAACGGACTGGGAGGCCGCTCCCAGGCCGCTACCCTGGAGCGGGCGTTTCTGCGGAAACTCGCTCGGGACCGGACCCCGCCGCGCCTTTCGTTCGGAGAGGCCCGCGGCCCGAAGTCTGACTACGTATAGTCTCTCCCCGCTTCGTCGTGCTGCGCTGCCACTGTGTACCCTGAGTTGCGGCTGGGTCGGCCATGTCGGCCGCCCGCATTCCCATCTCAGGGCTTTCAGCGACGCGGTCGCGCGCAGTAGCTTGGCCGGGTCCCCGTTGCTCCGAACGCTTCCGGCTGGTGCCCAATGACCCGTTTGCCCGCCCTGCTGCCCCTCCTCGCCCTTGCCTGCGCGTCGTGCGCTCCGGTCGGTAGCGAGCCCGGTGATGCAACAGCCCGTCGCGACATGGCCACGGCCACGCCCGCCGATGGCCCCGGCGCACTGCAGCGGGCAGCGGGCGCCCTGCGCGACGGCCGTGCTCTCGAGCTGCGCGCCGGCACCTACGTCCTCGAGCCGGCCGCGTACACCGACCCCTCGTGCGGCAACTGCGAGGACCCGGCGGAGACCGTGCCGGCCACGCTCGGGCTGCGGCTCACGGGCCGCGGAGTCTCGCTTCGCGGCGTGCAGCGGGACAGCGTCGTCATCGACACGCGCGCCGGCTACGGCATCCTCGTGGAGGACTGCACGGACTGCGTGATCCGCGGCGTTACCATCACCGGTGGCACCCGCGACGCGGACGGCCGCGCGACCAGCGCAGGCATCGTCGTGCGCAGATCCAGCGTCACGATCGAGGACTGCGTCATTCGCGACAACGTCGGCGACTCGGCCACCGTGGCGAAGACCATTGTCGGCATCGCCGGCGTCGCAGGACGCGAAGGCGCCGACATCACGCTCCGCAACTGCCACGTCCGGCGCAACTCGTGGGACGGTGTCGCACTCTATCGCGGCGCCCGCGCGCACATCCACGACAACATCATCGACGGCGTGGACAAGGCGGCGGGCACGCGCATGACAGGCGGCCGCGGCACGGGCATTGGCATGACCTGGGACGCCAGCGCCGTCGTCGAGCGTAACCGCGTCACCCGCTACTGGAAGGGGATCGGCGCCTTCGTCGAGGCGGATGCCGATGTCCGCGAGAACATCGTCGAGGACATCCTCACGTGGGGCATTGCGCTGTGGGGTCCGTCAGGCGCGACGCCGTCGGCCCGCATCGAGCGAAACGTCGTCTACCGCACCGGCGCGTGCGGCATCATGCTGGACCTGCCGCAGAACGCTGACGCGCCCGGCAACCTCATCGATAACGTCGTCATCCGCACCGGCCAGAACGAGCGCTACGACAGCGGCGAGCCGTACTGCTGGCAGCGGCCCGTCGCCCGCGCCAGCGTGCCGCCCGGCTTCATGGAACGCGGCACGCTCCTGTTCGACAACCGCCAGCCGCGCGAGGCCGGCGCGGCACCGGCGCCCCTGCCCGAGCTCGCCC
>JAGTUV010000393.1 GCA_018224305.1 Gemmatimonadota bacterium | reverse complement strand
GGACTGCCTGTCGCGGGGTCGACCTCACCGAGATCGGCCTCGATCGGCTCCGCCAGCATGCTGCCGCCACTGTCGGAGATGATTTTTACGAGCGGTTGATGCACCTTCGTGGGATCCGGATGGCGCTTCGTCACAACGGCCATCTCATGGGTGTCGAGGATGGCCAGCGTACCTACCGGGAATACGCCGGTGACGTTGATGAGAGCCTTCACGAGCAGCGGGTCGTACCCGCGGCGCGGATTCTCGCGCATCTCGCGCAGCACCTCATCCGCGCCCCAGGGCTGCTGCTGGTAGCTGCGCTTGGATGTCGCCGCGTCGAAGCCGTCGGCTACGGCGACAATGTTGCTGAACAGTGTCGGCTTGCGTGTGCGGACACTGCGCGGATAGCCGGTCAGGTCCGTCTTCATGTGATGCTCGTACGCCAGCAGCATCGCACGATACGGCACCTCCGCCATGCCGCGCATGCCGAACAGCGCCAACAGCCCCTCGGTCGGGTGGCGCTGCATCTGCGCCCACTCCTCCTCATTGAGTCCGGTCGGCTTGTTGATCACCGCCTCGTCGATGCGCTGCTTGCCCAGGTCATGAAACAGCGCGCCCAGACCGAGCTCGTAGAGCTGCACTTTCGTGAGCGCCAGCTTCTGCCCGATGATCACGCTGATGATGCATACGTTGACGCAATGGGTAAACGTATACTCGTCGTAGTCACGCAGCGCAGTCATGCCGAGCATCGACGTCTCGTTGTTCAGCACCTGGTCGACGATCGACTGAACGGCACGCTTCACCCGGCGCAGGTTGACCGCGCGGCCGAGCCGCATGTCGCCCATGACTTCCTTCGCTACGTGCACGGACTGGAAGTACGTGAGCTTGGCGGCTTCCTTCTGGCGATCCTCTTCATCGCCCTCGTCCGGCTCCTCGACCCCCCCCATCGGCGCGACCTGCACGTTGAGCGCGCCGCTCGCGCTGAGCCGCTGCCGGAACCGCTCGAATGCCTCATCGGAGCCGTCCCCCTCCTGAAGCAGCAGGGACATGAACGGGGCGAGGTCCCGTACAACGAGGTCGGGGCCGAACTCGACACCGCCGATGCCGTGACGGTCGAGCGTGCCGATCACGTACGAGAACGCCGCGTAGTCCGACAACTCGAGACGCAGCCGTGCGTCGTTGATGAACAGGAAATCGCCGGCGAGCCGCAGCTCGAACATGTTCTCCCGCTCGAGCAGACGGCGCACGACCTTGTGCATCTCCCTCAGCGCATTCTGCACGGTCGCATTCTCGAGCGGGTAGATGCGCAGCGACTGCGACGCCGCGTGGAACGCGACGACGAACGCGCGGCCGAGCGGCTGCACCATGGTGTCGCTCTGGACGAGCGGCTGGGTCGAGTTCATGCGGAGTCCTGGCGCAACGCTTTCATGACGGCGTTCCTTACGATCGGGTTGGACTCGCCGCTGGAGCGCTGAAGGGCGGCGCGAGCCGCGGGCGAGCCGACGCGGCCGAGGGCCATAGCCGCACAGGCGCGCATCTCGGGGCTCTCCTTGCCGAACAGCTTGCGACCGTTGAGCATCCGGTCGAGCAACGCGACGCTGTCAGCCGTCGCAACGGCGCCGTACGCCTCGAAGAACGCGAGCTTCTCGGTGAGGTCTGCGTCCCGCACGATCCGGCTGTCGAGGAACTCCTCGATACGGCCGCGTGCAGGGGCATAGCGGAGAGTCGCGAGTCCACGGGCGGCCGCGACACGGACGTCCCGGTCGGCATCGCCGAGCGCCTGCTGAATCGCGTCCAGCGCGAGCGCGGTGCGTATCCGGATCAGCGACTCGACGACGATCCGGCGAACGATGGCGTCGGAGTGCTGGAGCAGCTGCGCCAGGGACGGCGCCGCCTGGGTGATCGTCAACTGCCCGGCCAGCCGCGCGGCACCACGCAGCACCTGTGGGTCCTTTTCGGAAAGCAGCGCGACGACGCGGTCGCGGTTCGCATTCGCCAGCCCCTCGATCGCAGTGCGAAGCCGCTCCTGCAGAGCCGTCACTTCGGTGCGTTCGATGGCTGCGAGCAGGACGGGCATGGCCGACGGACCGAGGTGCTTGAGGAACACGCCGAGTTCCGTGCCGCTCGGGTCGATGGAGCCGTCCTCGAGTGACCGCATGAGCTGAGTCAGCACGGTCGGCTCACTCAACTCCCGGAACAGCTCCTGCGCGGCAGCGCGGTCGTCATCGCTCAACTCCGCCCGCTCGAGAATGACATTCAGCTCCACGAGAATAAGCGTCGCGGAACGCAGGTCGCCCGCACCCATGTAGACGGGAAGCATCTGACGCAGGATCTGCAGGATTTCGGTGCGCCATTCGGGCACCGTGTCCTCCAGGCGATCGAACAGCCCGTTCAGCACGTCCATCTTGACGTCGCGGTTCCACTCGCGCTCGACCTCCTCGCGCAGATGCTCCAGCTCTGTGGAATCGAGGAAATAGAGTGTCTCCTCGAAGTCGTCACGATTGATCAGGCCGGCCACGGTCGGCTTGCCCGCTTCGACCGCGGGCGGCTGCGGCTCACCCTTCAATTCGCCGGCGGCGTCGTCCCGCACCAGCGTGAGCTCCAGACCCACGAGCTTGGGCGTCGTCGGTCGAGGTACCTGCAGCCCTTCGGCTAGCGCGTCGACATAGCTGTACTGGAAGCTGGCGAACTCCTGCTGCCAGAGCAGGGTCACCATGTCATCGTCCGTGCGTTGATCCTGCGACCGCGCACGGTTGACCACATCGAGGAAACGCTCGATCTCGTCCTCGAACCCGGGCAGGAACGTGATGAAGCGGATGCCGTCCTTGTAGAACAGAAACGGCATGCTCTCGCGGCCTTCGCCGGCCGGAAAGCTGCGGTTGAACCAGCGGAAGGAGTTCTCTTCGATGCCGACCGTCAGCGACGGGAGCCGGTCCCACAGCTTCGCAAACGCGCTCTCCGTGGCGGCGATGAAACTGCGGTAGACGGGGTTGTTCGGCTGGTAGAGGCGCTGCGCACGCACCGCCTTGTCCAGCATGGCGAAGAGGTCGGCCGCCTCCTGGGCGGGAATGGGCGTGTCCGGCCCCACCTCATCGACGCGCGACGTGGTCGCGGTCCTGAGCTCGAAGGCCGAGTTCCCTGCACCGTCCGGAGGAGGCGTCATGCCGATTCGAAACTTCCCTGCTGGTGCGACGTTCGTTCCGCTACCTCTGCAACGTCCTTGTCGCCGCGGCCGCTCAGGCAGATCACCACGGGTCCCCGGTTCACCCAGCGCCTGCCGTGCTCCAGCAGGTATGCCACTGCATGGGAACTCTCGAGCGCCGGGATGATCCCCTCCAGTCGGGCAAGCTCCCGGAAGGCCGACAGCGCCTGAGCATCGCTGACGGTATCGTAATGCGCCAATCCGGCATCCTTCAGATACGCGTGCTCCGGTCCGACGCCCGGATAATCGAGTCCGGCCGAAACCGAGTGGGCCGCCGCGACCTGACCGTTGGCGTCCTGAAGCAGATAACTGAGTGCACCGTGCAGCACACCGGGTCGGCCGGCCGTCAGGGACGCCGCGTGGCGCCCGCCTTCCAGACCTTCACCGGCAGCCTCCACGCCGATCAGATCGACGTCGGGCTCGCCGACGAATGCGTGAAAGATTCCCATCGCATTCGACCCGCCGCCCACACATGCGATCACGGCAGCGGGCAGCCGCCCCTCACGTTCGAGGATCTGATCCCGGGTTTCACGGCCGATGACGGCCTGTAGATCACGGACCAGGCGCGGATAGGGTGCCGGTCCGACGACGGACCCGATAATATAGTGCGTGTCCGCAACAGTCGCCACCCAGTCGCGAAGCGCTTCGTTGGTCGCGTCCTTCAGCGTCCGCGTGCCCGATTCTACGGTCCGTACCTCCGCTCCGAGCAGCTGCATCCGATAGACGTTCAGTGCCTGACGCCGCACGTCCTCTGCACCCATGTACACGACGCACTCGAGACCGAAGAGCGCGCACGCGGTGGCCGTCGCCACGCCATGCTGCCCCGCACCCGTCTCCGCGATGATGCGGCTCTTGCCCATCCGTCGGGCCAGCAGAATCTGTCCGAGCGTGTTGTTGATCTTGTGCGCGCCGGTGTGGTTCAGGTCCTCCCGCTTCAGGTAGACGACTACACCCCCCGCCGCGTCACCCAGCCGGCGCGCGCGGTAGAGCGGCGTGGGGCGGCCCACGTAGTCGCGCAGCAACTCATCGAGTTCGGCCTGGAACGTGGGATCGGCGCCCGCCGCTGCCACTGCTTCCGACAGCTCATCCAGCGCCGCCATCAGCGTTTCCGGGACGAACCGGCCGCCAAAATTGCCGAAACGCGTGACATCCTCCGTCATTGCATATCCCTCACGCCGCGCACGGCGGCGACGAAAGCCTGAATCCTGTCCGGTGATTTCCGGCCCGGCACGGACTCGACGCCCGAACTGACATCCACGATGG
>JAGTUV010000392.1 GCA_018224305.1 Gemmatimonadota bacterium | reverse complement strand
CACGCCGTCTCCCCAGCCGCGCCGCCTCGCCGGGCCCACGCCGTCTCCCCAGCCGCGCCGCCTCGCCGGGCCCACGCCGTCTCCCCGGACCGTGGACGCCGGGCCGGCGAGGGCTGGAACGCAGAACGCGGCCGCAGTCTCGAAACCTCGCGAGACTGACGGCCGCGCTCAAGGGCGGACCGGCGGCGAACTTCGGCGGATCAGGCCTGCGATGCCACCTGATTGGATGGGGCCGTCGCATTACGAGCCGCGGCAGGCAGATAGGCGATCTCCACGTAGTCACGCACCATCCGGTGTGTGTTGAAGTAGCCGCCCAGCTGGCGGATCGCCGCGCGCATCCGTTTCGCCCATTCCCGACCGACGCCGTCCGTCCCGCGGTGAAACAGCGGAACCACCTCGTTCTCCAGCAGTTCGTACAGTGCAGCCGCGTCCGCGCGGTCCCGCTCGAGACGTCCGGCCTCGGGGCCGTCCAGGTCCAGGCTGTCCGCCTGCGCACCCGCCTCGATGCTCCAGCCGATGGGCTCCGGCAGCCGGTTGTGTTCCTCCCACGCCTCCGCCCACCAGCCGTCCGGGATGCTGAGGTTGAGCGCGCCGTTCGCGGCCGCCTTCATGCCGCTGGTCCCGCTCGCCTCGTACGGCCGCAGCGGGACATTGAGCCAGACGTCCGCCCCCTGTACCAGGTGGCGCGCCAGCTCCACGTCGTATCCCTCGAGGAAAATGAAGCGGTCACGGAACTCCGGCCGCCGCGCGAACTGCGCGATCTCCTTGATCAGCGCCTGGCCGGGCACATCCTTCGGATGCGCCTTGCCGGCGAAGATGAACTGCACCGGGCGACGCTCATCGCGCAGGAGCTTTTCCAGCCGCTCGGTCTGGTGGAAGAGCAGCGTGGCGCGCTTGTACGTGGCGAAGCGGCGGGCGAATACGATGGTCAGTGCCTCTGGATCGAGGGCCTCGGCCGTCCACGACGTATCTTCGCCGCGTCGCTGTGCCTCCGCGGCGAGGTACTGCCGGACGCGTTCGACCATGCGGGTGCGCTGTACCGTGCGCGCCCGCGCAAGCTCGTTCAGCGGGATGTGTGCTGCGCGGTGCCAGTGCAGCTCGTCGCAGTCATCCTGCCAGTGCGAGCCGATGCGGTCCTCATAGAGGCGGGCGATGTCATCACCGACCCAGGTCGGCAGGTGGACACCGTTGGTGATGTGACGGATCGGCACATCCTGCTCCTGCAGTTCCGGCCAGATCTGCTGCCACATCGTGCGGCTGACCGCACCGTGGAGGCGGCTGACGCCGTTGCGGATGGACGAAAGCCTGATCGCGAGGGCCGTCATGCAGAAACGCGGATCGTGCGTAGTGCGGCCGAGGGTGATGAAACGCTCCCATGGTTCGCGCATCTCCCACATGTAGCCGCCGAGATATTTCTCCAGCAGATCGAGCGGGAAGTAGTCGTGGCCGGCGGCGACGGGAGTGTGCGTAGTGAACACGACGCCGTCCGCGACGCGCGCGGCAGCGTCGCGGAAGGCTTCGCCGTCACGGATCATGCCGCCCGCGCGCTCACAGGCGGCGAACGCGGCATGACCCTCGTTCAGGTGGATCACATCAGGCTCGCGGCCAACCGCACGCAGCGCACGCACGCCGCCGATGCCGAGCACGATCTCCTGCTGGAGGCGGTGCTCGTTGTCACCGCCATAGAGCCGGTCGGTGATGCGACGGTCCTCCGGCTGGTTCTCCGGCACGTTCGTGTCGAGCAGGTAGAGCGGCACACGGCCGACGTCCACGCGCCAGATGCGCGCGTGCGCCTCATGATCACCGAACGGGAAAGACACGAGCAGCGGTGCGCCGTCCTGGCCCGGCTCAGGCCGGATCGGAAGCAGCCGCGGATCCAGCGAGGCATAGCTGTCGCGCTGGTTGCCCTGCCCGTCGATGTGCTGCAGGAAATAGCCTTCGGAGTAGAACAGCCCGACCGCGACGAGCGGCACACCCAGGTCGCTCGCGCTCTTCAGATGATCGCCCGACAGCACACCCAGTCCCCCGGAGAAAATGCGCAGGCACTCGGTGATGCCGAACTCGGCGGAGAAGTACGCCACCAGCCTGCCGTCCGACGGACCGTGGCGGTGCCGGTACCAAGTTTCCTCACCCTCCAGGTACGTGCGCAGGTCCGCCTCCGCTGCGCGTACAGCCGCAACGAACGCCTCGTCCCGCGCGAGCGCATCCAGCCGGTCGCTGCCCACCTCGCCCAGCAGCCGTACCGGGTTGTGGCGAGTGGAGCGCCAGAGATCGGCGTCGATACGCTGAAACAGGTTCCGGGTCGGAGAATGCCAGCTCCAACGCAGGTTGTAAGCAAGCATCTGGAGCGCGGAGAGAGCGCCGGGCAGTTGAATCACCGCAGAGTCGGTCATCATCAACCGTTCAAAAAGGGCCGCAAGGGAGACGGGTCGAGCCAGCCGGACCGGCCGCATCGCCGTCGGCGGATTATGTAGTCGTTAAGCGCACTCATGCGAGTGGTACAGGTTAATGCAGCATGTGTTCCGACGGAAGAGTCCTCCGTCCTGCCGCCAAACTCGCTTGTCAAGTCAGCACTTACACGATTCATGCAAGCTGCGCTCCGGCCCGTCGTAGCGATCCTCCGCCGCGACGGTGCGGCTGGTGTGGCGCCGGGACATCGGGCCCGGGGCCGCGCTCTGCCCGATCCAGCCGCCGGCGCTGGCCGCTCCGGCCATGGCGACTTCCATCGAGGGTCCGACGTTCCGGCGCTCATGCTCTGTTCGCGGGAAGTGTTGGCGCGGATCGGCGGCCACGTCTCGTTGCCGCAGAGGCACTACCCCCATGATCGACCCACCAACAGTTCCCGCGAACAGAGCCTGAGCCGACTGGCCGGCCGTCTGCCCGTGATGGAAATGATTGCATGGGACACCCATCCACCCAGCGGCCTGGACCCGGCGGCCTGGACCCGGCGGCCTGGACCCGGACGGTCTGGACCCGGACGGTCTGGACGCCGACGGGCGCCACCCCTGGAGAGGAGCGGCGCCCGCTGGATGCACGTGAAGCGCGACCGTTCAAGTGGCGGCGACGGGCACCGCCACGGAGGACTCGATCTCGATGGCACTGCCGTTCCCGGACTCCCACGGCAGGTTCGGCTTGCCGAAGTGGCCGTAGTTGGTCGTCGCTCGGTAGATCGGCCGCAACAGCTGGAGCCGGTCGATGATCGCCCTCGGGCGGAAGTCGTAGCCGCGGACGAAGTCGGCGGCCGCGCGCTCGTCGCCGGTGCCAAACGTATCGACCTTCACGGACACGGGCTGCGCGACACCGATGGCGTAGGCCACCTGGATCTCGGCCCGTCGCGCGAATCCGGCCGCAACGAGCTCGCGGGCGACGAAGCGGCAGAAGTACGCGCCGCTGCGGTCGACTTTTGAGGGGTCCTTGCCGCTGAATGCGCCGCCGCCGTGGCGGCCCATGCCGCCATACGTATCGACGATGATCTTGCGGCCGGTCACGCCGGCGTCAGCGCTCGGGCCGCCCTGCACGAAGCTGCCCGACGGATTGACCACGATCCGGATGGCGCTGTTGTTCCAGTCGCCGAGCGCGGCGGGGACGATGGTGTCGGCGATGAACGCGCGAATCGCCTCATGCTGCACGCTTCTGGCGTGCTGTGTGGAGACCAGGACATCGGTGACTTCGATGGGGCCCTCAGGGCCGTACAGCACCGAGACCTGTGTCTTGGAATCGGGGCGGAGCCAGTCGACCGTGCCGCCCTTGCGGTGTTCGGCGAGGACGCGGGCGAGGCGGTGTGCGAGCAGGATCGGCAGCGGCATGAGCTCGGGTGTCTCATCCGTTGCGTAGCCGAACATGATGCCCTGGTCACCCGCGCCCTGCTCGAGCGCCTCGGCCGGTGCACGGCGCACGCTGGCGCCGATCTCGGCGGCCTGCTCGCTCAGCAGCGACGTGATGCGGATGCGCGGCGCGCAGAACGCCTCGTCCTCGTGTGTGTAGCCGATCTCCTGCACTGCCTTGCGGACGACGGCGTCGGTATCGACGTCGGCGCTGGACGTGATCTCGCCCGCGAGGATGAGGTCACCCTCCTTGACCAGGACTTCGCATGCGACGTGAGCGCGTGGATCCTGCGCGATGTGCGCGTCGAGTATCGAATCTGCGACGTAATCGGAGACCTTGTCGGGATGGCCTTCCGAGACGGACTCGGACGTGAACGTGTAGTGAAGGGCGCTGCCGGACGTGGCCATGTGCGATTCCTGTTTCCTGCCGCGCCGCCGCCTCGCCATCGAGCGCGGGCCGCGCGTGAGTTTGCGGTTCCGTCATTATCGCAGGCCACAAAAAAAGCCCGCGACTCTCTGTTCGTCGCAGGCTGGTTGCCGCGACTTAGACGGTTTCTACGTCGGCCGGATTTCGGCCCGTGCGCGCGGCCCGTCAAGTCGGGTGAAAATCGCCGCGCGTGACGCAATGATGGCGGCAGGACGTCGAAAGGTCAAGGCGACCGACTTGTGCGGTGCGGCGGTCCCGGCCTAATGTGGGCGGTCTTCCACCCCATCCCACAGGATCGGACGAGCGAATGGACAACGACGACGTCGTTCGTGGTGACGCGCTGGGCAGGCGCGCTTTCGTTGGCAAGGCTGCAGCCGGCGCAGCGGCCCTCGCCGCCGGCACTGCCGGCGGCGCGTGTGCCGGACCCGGCGATGGCGGTCCGGCCGTACAGACGACGCGCAACGTCATCTGGCGTCTGGCCTCGAGCTTCCCGCGCGGCCTCGACGCGCTCTACGGCAGCTCCGAGCGCCTCGCCCAGAAGGTGGAGACGCTGACCGAGGGCCGCTTTCGCATCCGCCCGTATGCTGCGGGCGAACTCGTGCCGGCCCTCCAGGTGCTCGACGCCGCACAGCAGGGCACCGTGCAAGTCGGTCACAGCGCGGGCTACTACTATACGGGGAAGAACGAGGCGCTCGCATTCGAGACGTGCGTGCCGTTCGGCCTCACATCCCGCCAGCAGTCCGCGTGGCTCTACGAGGGCGGCGGCCTCGATCTCATGAGGCAACTCTACGCCGACTTCGGCGTCATCACGTTCCCCGCCGGTAACACCGGCGCACAGCTGGGCCGCTGGTTCAAGCGCGAGATCCGGGGCGTTCCCGACCTGCGCGGTCTGAAGATGCGCATCCCGGGGATGGGCGGCGCCGTGATGGACCGGCTCGGCGTAACCGTGCAGGTTCTCGGCGGCAGCGAGATCTACGCCGCGCTCGAACGGGGCGCCATTGACGCGACAGAGTGGGTCGGCCCCTACGATGACGAGAAGCTCGGCTTCCAGAACGCGGCGCGCTTCTACTACTACCCGGGCTGGTGGGAGCCCGGCCCGTCAATGTCGTTCATGGTGAACCGGCAGGCGTGGGACCAGCTGCCGTCGTCGTACCAGGAAGCGTTCGAGGTCGCAGCCGTCTACGCGATGAACGGCACGCAGACGATCTACGACACGAAGAACCCGGAAGCGCTGACCCGCCTCGTTGCAGGCGGTACACAGCTGCGACGCTTTCCCGAGGACGTCATGGCTGCGTCCGAGCGCGCGACCCGGGAGCTGCTCGAGGAGCGCGCCGCTGCCGATGCAACGTATCGCCGGATCTACGAAGCGTTCCGCGAGTTCCGCACGAACTCGTACCGCTGGTTCGAGACGGCCGAGCAGGAGTTCGCACGTTTCGCATACGACCAGCCGGAATGGACAGCGTCGTGAACGATGTCTGCGGGATCAGAACAGTCCTGTCACCAGTCCGGGAAACACGATGATCGCCAGCAGGCCGATGAGCTGGATCACGATGAACGGAACGACCGACCGGTACAGGTCGCCCGTCGTGATCTCCGGCGGCGCAATGCCGCGCAGATAGAACAGCGCAAAGCCGAACGGCGGTGTCAGAAACGACGTCTGGAGGTTCATGCCGATCATGACGCCGAACCAGACGAGGTCAATGCCGAGCAGCAGCGCGGCCGGCGCCAGCAGCGGCACGATGATGAACGCGATCTCGAAGAAGTCGAGGAAGAACCCGAGCAGGAAGACCACGAGATTGGCGACGATCAGCAGGCCGATCGCACCGCCCGGCAGGTTCGTAAGCAGGTTCTCGATCCAGATGTCGCCAAACAGGCCGCGGAACACCAGCGCGAACATGGTCGAGCCGATCAGCAGGAACACCACCATGGT
>JAGTUV010000391.1 GCA_018224305.1 Gemmatimonadota bacterium | reverse complement strand
GGTCATCGTGCGCGCCGAGCCGCTGAACGTCGACCTGAGCACCGCGCAGGTTGCCGCACGCGAGGAGCTCGGCGCAGTGACGTGGCCGCCGGGCTACAACTACACGATCGGAGGCAAAGCCCGGCTGATGGCCGAGATGCAGAGCGTCGTGAAGAGCATCCTCGGGCTGGCTCTGTTTTTCTCCTTCATCGTGCTTGCCGCGCAGTTCAACAGCCTGCGTCTCCCTCTGGTCATCCTCGCTGCCGCACCGTTCTGTCTGACCGGCATGGGCTACGGCCTCTGGATCGCCGGGCAGCCGTTCGGCGCGACCGTCATCATCGCCGCGATGATCGTGCTGGCGGCCAACGTGATCGACGGCGTGCTTCTCATCGAGACCGCCGAGCGGCAGCGCGCCGCCGGGAAGCCCCTTCTCGAAGCGACCATGGGCGCCGGCCTGAGCCGCCTCCGTCCGCGCCTGATGACCGTCCTCCCGGCGGTGCTGGGATTTACCCCGCTCGCCCTGGCACTCGAAGAAGGGGGCGAACTGCTGCGGCCGATGGCAGCCGCGGCGATCGGCGGACTGCTGCTCAATATCTTCGTCGCGCTCTTCCTCGTGCCGGTGTTCTACACGTGGATGGCGCGCCGCGAGGAGGCTGTGCCCGCGACCGATCTCGTGATCGCGACTCCGCAGCCGCTGGAGAGTGCGACCTGAACGGGACGGCGCCATCTCATAAACTTCTCGGCCGCAGGTGACGTAGCGCATACGGTTGCAACGACAAAAGACAGAGGAAGTGACACCGCCGAAACGAGGCGCTGCTCTCAGGATCGTTCGGCGGGTGCGTCGCCGCCTTCCACAGGGTTCGTTTCCCCGCAGGGAGAGGCGAAGGCGGCGCCGACCGGTTGCAGAGTGACGTGCGCGATTGCGAAGCGGTCGTGCAACTGCTTCGTCGCGTGCTCGAAGAACGCGTCGTTCGCCAGCGCCGTCGGCATGACGAGGTGCGCGGTCAGCGCGATGTCCGAGGTGCCCATCGCCCACACGTGCAACCCCGCTACGCGCTCGACTCCCGGCAATGACTCGAGAAAAAGGCGGACTGCGTTCAGGTCGATACTGTCGGGAACACCGTCGAAGAGCAGATGGACCGACTGCTTGAACAGGCTCAGCGTCCCCGCGACGATGACGACCACGATCAGCAGGCTCACCACCGGGTCGATGCTGTTCCAGCCGAACCAGAGCGTCAGCCCGCCCGCTACGACCACACCGGCCGAAACCAGGGCATCGGCCGCCATGTGCACGAACGCGCCACGGATGTTGAGGTCACTCTCCCGCCCTCGCATGAACAGCAGCGCCGTTCCCGCGTTCACGACGATCCCGACTCCCGCCACGATCATGATGGTCCGGCCCTCGGTGGCCACGGGATCGCGCAGGCGGCCCAGAGCTTCCCATGCGAGCGCGCCCATCGCCACCAGCAGCAGCACCGCGTTGCCGAACGCGGCGAGGATCGACGCCCGCTTCCAGCCATAGGTGTGCTTCGCGTCGGGCTTCAGCTTGCCGGCGAGCACGCCACCCAGCGCGAGAACGAGCCCGGCCACATCGCTCAGATTGTGCCCCGCATCGGCCAGCAGGGCGAGGGAGTCGACCTTCCACCCGAAGAAAGCCTCGACCGCGACGAAGGCGAGGTTGAGAGCGATGCCGATCGTGAGCGCCCGCGTGGTCGCGCTACCGCTCTGGTGATCGTGGTCGCCGCTCATCTTCAATCGGCCTTGCGCCGAAGGACGCCGTCGAGCGCGGAGCCCGGCGCGACTGTATTGAACACCGTCCCGTACTTCCGGACGTTTTCGTGCAGCAGGTCCAGCCGACGATCCGGTTCGTCGGTATCGACGATGATCTCGTACCGGATCGATTCGATCTTCGGCGGCACATCCTGCCGCACCCCGTCCACGACCACCTCGACGCCGCGGAGAGAGAACCCGAGGATGGGGACGACGCGCTCGATACTCTTGATCATGCAGGCCGACACCGCCGCGAGCAGCAGTTCGGCAGGGTTGAAGGCCGCCGGGTTGCCGGCGAGGTCGGTGTCGAGCGCGATTTCCGCGTTCTTGCAGCGCGCCTCGCTGCCGTGCTCGTCGATCCGCCGTGATTCGACATGAAATGTCATCTTCTGATTGCTCATCGTCGTCTCCACGCGTCAGCCGTTCGGCGCCCTCGGATCAGAACAAACCCCATGCCATTTTCACCGCCACGGCGAGAAGGACGATCCCAATGATCACCTTGACCTGGCGTCCCTTCAGGCGATCCGACATGAGCCGTGCGCCCAGCGCTGCCCCGCCGATCGACCCGAGCGCGGTCCAGCCCAACAACGGCCAGTTCACACCGGCGAGCGACATGTGCGCGAGGAATCCGGACAGCGAGGCAAAGACCACCACCACCGACGTCGTCGCCGATGCACGCTTCGCGTCGATGCCGAGCGTGACCAGGGTCGGCACGACGAAGTTGCCGCCGCCGACCCCGAGGAGTCCGCCGAAAAAACCGGCTACGGCTCCGACCCCGCTCCCCACACTGACGAGAACGAGCGGCCGACGAGTCGTCTCTCGCTCCCTGGGCGAGTAGAAGAGCATCATCGCCGCGGCGAAAACCAGGAATCCGACGAACAGCCGGAGCAGGAGCGTTCGATCCAGGCCCAGGCTCACGTGCGCCCCTACCGGCGCGAGAGCGGTCGCGACGATCAGGATGGGCACGCCGATCCGCCAGACCACGAGTTTGCGCCGAATGAAGGTCGCGGATGCGACCGCCATGCTGATGGCGTTGAGCAGCAGCGCCGTCGCCATCGCCGTGTGGACCTCGACCCCGAGTGCCATGAACACCGGGATCAGGATGAAGGCCGCTCCCAGCCCGGCGATCGCCATCACCACCGTAAACGCGAACGTTATGATCCCAGCCAGGAAGGCCATGGCGGTCGCCACCCATCTCAGTTACTGGCCGTCGGGCCGACATACCCCGAGCACGGAATGCACAGGGGATTGCCGTCCCTCGTGCGCAGATAGCGCTCGAACCCGTATTCGCCGCAGCTGCTGCACAGCGCCTTGTTGACCGAGCCCTTGACGGGGATGAAGCGAAACTCGGGCTTCGGCTCGATCTTGAACGTCGCGTCGTCCGCCTGTCCGGCGGCCCACTCGATCACTTCGTTCGTCACGGCGTCCGGAATCTCCGATGGCTCGATTCCGCGCTTGCGGTACGTGAAGAACTCGAGTTTCCCCATGGCATCGACGAAGTCGGGCTTCAGCGCGAACCGAACGGCTCCCTTTTCAGGATGAAAAAATACCGCTG
>JAGTUV010000390.1 GCA_018224305.1 Gemmatimonadota bacterium | reverse complement strand
GCATCCAACGTGCTCGGCACCCTGCTCGATGTCGCGCACCTCGCGCGGCTTGCCCGCGATGCCGGTGCACTGAGCGTCGTCGATGTCGCACAGACCGCCGGTCACGTTCCGTTCGATGCCGCCGGAGCGGGCGCCGACATGATCGCGTTCACCGGTCACAAGGGCATGCTCGGGCCGCAGGGCATCGGCGGCCTGTGGGTACGCGCCGGCCTGGATGTGGAGCCGCTCCTGACGGGCGGTACCGGGGGTGACTCCATGCAGCGGACGATGCCGGACGCCTGGCCGGATCATCTCGAGGCTGGCACCACCAACGGCCCTGCCATCGCCGGGCTCGCCGCCGGAATACGCGTAGTGCTCGATGAAGGTGTGTCCACGCTGCATGCACGCCTCGCGTCCCTCAAGCGCGAATTGTGGGAGGGTCTCTCCGGGATCGATGGCGTGCAGGTTCGCTCACCGGTCGCGGTCGACGGCGTGCCCGTCATCACGATCACGACGAATTCGCTCGACCCCGCGGCGCTGGCCGCGCGACTGGATCGCGAGCACGGCGTGCTCACGCGCCCGGGCCTGCACTGCGCCCCTGAGGCACACCGGTTGCTCGGTACCGACGCGACGGGAGCACTCCGTTTCTCACTCGGTTGGGCGTCGACGGAGGAGGATGTCGATCGCGCGCTCAGCGCCGTGCGTGCGGTGCTGCATGACGCAGGATCGACGGTGCCTCCCATCGTCGCGCGGAGCAGCGCGTGAGGACGTTCGTCGCGCTCAACCTGCCACACGACGAGCGCGTGCGGCTGCATGCGACGCTCGAGCCGCTGCGCGCGAAACGACTTCCTGTTCGCTGGGTGGCGGCGGACGCGCTGCACGTCACGGTGAAGTTCCTGGGCGATACGGAAGGCGAGGCGGTGGGGGCAGTGGATGACGTGCTGCGCACCGCTGTCGCACGACGGTCGGTGATGACGCTGCGGATCGGCGGGATCGGTGCGTTCCCATCACTTCGTCGCGCGAACATCATCTGGGTGGGTGTCACCGGTGATGACGAACTGGCTGCGCTGCAGCGGGAACTGGAGCCGGCTCTCTCCCGGCTCGGCTTCCCGCGCGACCAGCGGCCGTTCCGTCCTCACATCACGGTCGGCCGGCTGCGCAGCGGGATGCGGCCGCTGGACATCGAGCGGACGGGCGGTCTGGTCGACTACGAGGCAAGGATTGAAGTTGAAACGGTGGAACTGATGCAGAGTGTCATGGGACCGGGCGGATTGCGGTACGAAGTGCTGCTGCGTCGCCGCCTGGGAGAGAAGGAGGAGCTGTGATCGGGTGTCTGCGGCGCGTCATTGTGGTGCTCGTGCTGCTGGTGGTGCTGGCCGGCGCATGGATCTTCCGCGACCGCATCCGCACTGCATGGAACGACTGGCGCGGTACGGAAGAGGAAGTCGCAGTGCCGACGGCGGAGCTGGCCGCGGGCGCGGAGCGCAAGCTGGAATTGCTGCGCGACGGCTCGGCGCCGTCGATCTCGCTTTCGGCGATCGAGTTGGAGAGCATGCTGCATTTCAGCTATCCCGGCGCCCTCCCCGAATTCCTGGCCGCGCCACAGGTGGAGCTCGTCGGCGACCAGCTCCGGTTGCGCGCCCGCGTGCCGATCGACAAGCTTCCCCGTGTCGACGGGCTGGCCGATGCGGCTGCGTTCCTGCCGGATACGACGGAGCTGGCGGTTGCCGGCAAGCTGCTTCCACTGGACTCGGGGCGTGTGGCGTTCGGCGTCGACAATGTGAGCGCCGCGCGCGTGCCGCTGCCCGACCGCTTCATCGCGGGGGCGCTGACACGCATGGGCCGCAGCGATGAGCCGGGTCTGCCGCGGGATGCAATCGCGGTCAGATTGCCAGCCGGTGCGGCAACGGCGTACATACGCAGGGATTCGCTCGTGCTGCTGGCGCGGCCGGCCTCCGCACCCGCCAACTGAAACACGGACACGGACACGGCATGGCGAACATTCTGGTGGTCGACGACGAAGAGGGGATCCGCAAGATCCTGCGCCAGGTCCTCGAGTACGAGGGACACGACGTGCGCGTCGCGTCCGGCGGCGGCGAGGCGATCTCGGCCTACGTCGAGCTGCGACCGGACCTCGTCTTCATGGACGTGAAGATGGCGCGGATGGACGGGCTCGAGGCGCTCGACCGCATTCGCGAGCACGATCCCGCCGCGTGCGTCGTCATGATCAGCGGCCACGGCAACATCGAGACAGCCGTCGAGGCCACGCGCCGCGGCGCCTACGACTTCCTGGAGAAGCCGCTCGATACCGACCGCCTGCTGCTCACCATCCGCAACGCGCTCCAGCAGCGCGGCCTCGTGCAGGAGAACGCGCGCCTGCGCGGCGAAGTCGAAAGTCGCTACGAGATCGTCGGCCGCAGCTTCGCCATCCGCTCCCTGCTCGATCGCATCGAGAAGGTGGCGCCAACGGATGCGCGCGTGCTCGTCACCGGTGAGAACGGCACGGGCAAGGAACTGGTGGCGCGTGCCATCCACCGCCTCTCCGCGCGCAGTGACGAACCGTTCGTCGAGGTCAACTGCGCGGCGATTCCGTCCGAACTCATCGAGAGCGAACTCTTCGGCCACATGAAGGGGTCGTTCACGGGAGCGCACGCGGACCGCGCCGGAAAGTTCGAACAGGCGACTGGCGGCACGCTCTTTCTCGACGAGATCGGCGACATGAGTCTCGCGGCTCAGGCGAAGGTGCTGCGCGCGTTGCAGGAAGGGATCATTACGCGGGTTGGCGGCGAGAAGCCGATTCGCGTCGATGTGCGCGTGATCGCGGCCACGAACAAGTCGGTCGAAGAGGAGATCGGTTCCGGCCGATTCCGCGAGGACCTCTATCACCGCCTCAACGTCGTGCCCATCCAGGTGCCGCCGTTGCGGGAGCGGCGCGAAGACGTGCCGATGCTCGTCAGCCACTTTGCACGCAAGGCCGTCGAGGAGCAGCGTCTGCCGCTGCGCGACTTCGAGCCCGCAGCGCTCGACGCCCTCGCCCGCCTCGACTGGTCCGGCAACGTGCGCGAGCTGCGCAATACGGTCGAACGACTGCTGATCCTCGGACGCGGCGGCGAGGTCGGCGAGACGGACGTCGAGCGCCTCGTAGGCGGCCGCCATACGAGCGACGCACTGTCAGCAGATATGCTCGGCGCCGCCACGTTCTCGGAGTTCAAGGAGCGCGCCGAGCGCGCATTCATCCTCGCCCGGCTCCGCGAGAACGACTGGAACGTCAGCGAGACGGCGCGCCGCATCGAGATGCCGCGCTCGAATCTGTACAAGAAGATCGAACGATACGGGCTGGTGAGGGAAGAGAGCTGAAACGGCATGGGCAGTGGGAGTGGGAGTGGGGGAGTTATAGGGCAGGGGAGTGGGAGGGGGAGCGGCGGGAGTGGAGTCCCACACCCACCCACACCCCCACCCCCACCCACACCCTATAACTCTCCCACTCCCACTCCCACAACCATAATCACGGGAAAAGGATAAAATGGCAGAGCGTTTCAGAAACTACATAGCAGGCGAATGGACGGACTCGGCGAGCGGGCGGACGTTCGAGAACCGGAACCCGGCGGATCATGATGATCTGATCGGCGAGTTCCCTCGTTCGGACGAGCAGGACCTGTCGCGCGCGGTCGAGTCGGCGAAGCGCGGCTTCGAGCAGTGGCGTCGCACACCCGCGCCGCTGCGCGGGGACGTGCTGCGGCGTGTCGGTGATCTGCTCACGGAGCGGAAGGAAGAAATCTCGCGGGCCATGACCCGTGAGATGGGGAAGGTGTTGAACGAAACGCGCGGCGATGTTCAGGAGGGTATCGACACGGCGTATTACGCAGCGGTGGAGGGCCGTCGCCTGTTCGGCCATACCGTGCCGAGCGAGCTGCGTGACAAGTGGGCGATGTCGTATCGTCGTCCGATCGGTGTCGCCGGCCTGATCACGCCGTTCAACTTTCCGCTCGCCATCCCGACATGGAAGATGTTCCCCGCGCTGGTGTGCGGGAACTCGGTGATCCTGAAGCCGGCCGAGGACGTGCCGCACACGTCGACGATCCTCGTGGAGGTGCTGATCGAGGCGGGCCTGCCGCCGGACGTGGTGCAGCTGGTGCACGGCTTCGGCGAGGAGATCGGCGCGGCAATGGTGGAGCATCCGGAGATCCCGGTCATTTCATTCACGGGGTCGACAGCCGTCGGGTCGCAGATCGGCTCGGTCTGCGGTCGCATGCACAAGCGGCTGTCGCTCGAGATGGGCGGCAAGAACGCGCAGATCGTGATGCCGGATGCAGCGATGGATCTGGCGATCGAGGGTGTTCTCTGGGGCGCATTCGGCACGACCGGTCAGCGGTGCACCGCGACGAGCCGCCTGCTGCTGCATGACGACATCCATGATGAGTTCCTCGATCAGCTGGTCGATCGCGCGAGCCGCCTCACGCTCGGCAGCGGCCTCGTCGACGGGAACGACGTCGGACCGCTCATCAACCAGGCATCGCTCGATAAGGTCGAGAGCTATGTCGAGGTCGCCATCTCGGAGGGTGACGAGATCGTGACTGGCGGCAAGCGGGCGACGGGCGGTGCCCTGGATCGCGGATACTTCTTCCAGCCGACCATCCTGCGCGGTGTGAAGCCGGGCTCGCGGCTCGCGTGCGAGGAAGTGTTCGGCCCCGTGTTGAGCGTGATCCGCTTCAGCGACCTGGAGCACGCGTTCCGCATCAACAACGAAGTGAAGTACGGTCTCTCCAGCTCGCTCTACACGACGGATGTGCGCGCGTCGTTCCGTGCCATGCAGGACCTCGACAACGGCATCACATACATCAACGCGCCCACGATCGGGGCCGAGGCGCACATGCCGTTCGGCGGCGTGAAGCAGACGGGGAACGGCCACCGCGAGGGCGGCTGGGAGGTCTACGAGTTCTATTCGGAGACCAAGGTCTGCTACGTGGATTACTCGGGTAAGCTGCAGCGCGCCCAGATCGATACGTACGACATCTAGCGGACGCGGAACCCATTCTGCATTTCGGCCGATGCGGACATTTCGGCGCCCCGATGCCGTGTGTATTCTGGTGCCATGGGAAGAATGCTAAGACCCCGACTGCCCGGTGTGCCGTTTCACATCACCGCACGCACGCAGGGGCATGAACCGCTGTTCCATGGGGCCGAGGATCCGGTAACCGCGATGATCCTCGGTTCCATTCGGCATTCGGACGCCGAGTTGCTCGCGTACGCCGTGATGTCGAACCATATCCACGTCGTCGTCGTTCAGGGCAGGAAGCCGCTCGGTGAGTTCATGCAGCCCCTGCTCCGCCGGCTCGCACTGCTGGTCATACGGCGGACGGATCATCGCGGTCATGTATTCGGCAGCCGGTACGCGCACAGCGTGTGTCAGGACCCGGAATATTTCCGGAGCATGATCGCGTATGTGCACCTGAACCCCGTGCGGGCGGGAATATGCAATTCTGCGGACGACTACCCCTGGACGTCACATTCTGACTATGCCCGCGGCACCGCGCCCGATGCAGCCGTCCGGTACGCGCTCGCGGTGCAGCAGGGTGTGCGAGTGTTCGCACGCGGGTCCGAGCAGACGGAGGAGACGTGCCGGCAGGATTATCGGGCCTTCATTGGATGGAGGCTCGCGATGGATCAGTACTTGAGCGATGTGTCCGATTCCTGTCACCCCGTTCCACGCGCACCACTGTCCATCGGCGGGGACCTGCACTGGCATCGCGAGTATGGCAGTGCACGCGCGCAGCGTGTCGCGGGAATTGGCGTTCCGCTATCCCGGCCGTTGGATCTGCGCGACCACGTACGCGTCACCCTGAAGGACCTGGAGCCTGAGCTGCCCCTCGAACTGATGCGCAGCGGCGGATCCACCCGGCCTCTCGTCCGTGTGCGCAAGCACGTGATCGCCCGCGCCCTGGCCGCCGGCTACACGGGCAGGAGTGTCGCCGCGTTTCTCAACATTTCCCCCGCTGCGGTGTCTCGCGTGAAGTCGATGGTCCGGGAGGGGACAGCATTGTGATCGGGGACGCCATGATTACCTGTGGGGTCGATCTGCAGGACTGGTTCCAGGTCCGCTGCCGTTCCGCCACTGGCGTGGCCCACTATCTTGCGTTACCGTTGCGTCAGTCTTCTATCCCGACGAACGTTCCATCACAGCACACGCACTCTCCGGGGCCGGCCGACGTCACGCGAACTGGTTTGACAGCAGCAGACCCCGACGGTAGGATTTGCAGTGGTTGTAATGCGTGACTCGCCCAGCCGTCAGGCCGGACCGATGGCGATCGACGAAGGACGGATCGACGGCGAGTCTCACCGGCCGCGTTCAGGCCGACGCTGGGCATGGGAATGGACGAAATCGTTCATCATCGCATTCGGCCTCTTCCTCATCATTCGAACGTTCCTCGTCGAGGCGTTTCGTATTCCTACAGGAAGCATGGAGAGCACGCTGCTGGTTGGCGACTTCCTCCTCGTAAACAAGGCAGTCTATGGCGCACGCGTTCCCTTCGCGCGCACCAGGACTCCTGCGGTCGTCGAGCCTGCGCGCGGTGACATCGTCGTGTTCATCCCGCCCCATGACCCCGGCAAGAATTACGTGAAGCGAGTCATCGGCGTGCCCGGCGACACTCTCGAGATGCGCGATGCGGTGCTCCTGCTGAACGGTCAGGACCGCGCCGAGACCTATGTGCGCCTCAGCGACGCTCCCGACATGTACGCATCCGGAATGTTCTGGCAGTGCGAGCACGCTGCCGCAGGCGGCAATGGCTGCCGCCCGACCCGGGACAACTGGGGCCCGATCGTCGTTCCCGATGGTCGCTACTTCGTGATGGGCGACAACCGCAATGATTCCGAGGACTCCCGTTACTGGGGCTTCGTCCCGCGCGACGCCATTCGCGGACGCCCGCTCTTCATCTATTATTCGTTCGACCCCGCGTCCGGTCGCTCTACGCCATGGCTCAGCAGCATCCGCTGGAGCCGCGTTGGCAACGGCCTGCATTGAGTTGCACGGTGTCTCTCCCCGGCCCGCATCCCCGGGCGACCGTGTTGTCGCGCACAGCAGTATCCGGCCGTCACTGCCGTACAGGCATGATCCATAGATCTCCTGCCCCACGCGGCGCCCTCGGCGTCGCAGGTAACGTGGCCACTACGCATCGCAAGCGCCGGAGAGTCGTATGAGCTTCAATACGACCCGCAAGGGGATGTACGACGAGAGCTCCCTCGATCAGTATCTCAAGGAGATCAGTGCCTACCCGCTCCTCAAACGTGAGGACGAGGTCGAACTGGCTCAGCTGATCCACAAGGGCGACGAGGAGGCGCTGGACAAGCTCGTCCGCTCCAACCTCCGCTTCGTCGTGTCCGTCGCCAAGAAGTATCAGAATCAGGGTGTCGCCCTGGGCGATCTGATCAATGAGGGCAACCTCGGACTGATCCGCGCCGCTCACAAGTTCGACGAGACGAAGGGGATCAAGTTCATCTCCTACGCCGTCTGGTGGATCCGCCAGGCGATCCTGCAGGCGCTCGCCGAACAGAGTCGCATCGTTCGAGTGCCGCTCAATCGAGCCGGCGCCCTCCACCGGATCGGCAAGCGCAGCTCCACACTGCTCCAGGAGCTGGGTCGCGAGCCGACGGTCGAGGAACTCGCCGACGAACTCGATCTGTCCGAGGACGAAGTCCAGCGCACACTCGCCATCTCGCAGACACACCTGTCGCTCGATGCGCCGCTCACGCCGGGCGAGGACAACCGACTGCTGGACTACCTGCCCGATCAGTTCTCCGCCGGCCCCGACGACGAGACGTACGAGCGCGCACTCGCGTCCACTGTCGAAGAGGCGCTCGGCACCCTGAAGGAGCGTGAGGCGAAGGTGCTCCGCCTCTACTTCGGCCTGGAGGACGGACACGACCCCATGACTCTCGAGGAGATCGGCGCATTGCTCGGCATCACGCGCGAGCGCGTGCGACAGATCAAGGAGAAGGCCCTCGTGCGGCTGCGCCACGCCTCGCGTGCGCGCTACCTCGAGACGTTCATGCTGCGATAGCGCCGGCCTCCATGGATTCTCCATGGATTGGAAGTGGGTGCGGTAGCGGGAGTGTTCTCGGGGGTGGGAGCGGCAGTG
>JAGTUV010000389.1 GCA_018224305.1 Gemmatimonadota bacterium | reverse complement strand
GAGGAACGGCAGCCGGCGGAACGACTTCGAGAAGTCGATGCGCTCGCCCTGAAACGTCACCACCGTGTCGCCTCCGCTGACGGCCGCTGCGACTGTGCCGATCATCGATTCAACGAGATCCATCATGTCGTTGTAGTCGGCGAACGCCTCGTAGAACTCGAGCATCGTGAACTCCGGATTGTGCGTCCGGTCAATGCCCTCGTTGCGGAAGTCCTTGCTCACTTCGTACACGCGTTCGAGGCCGCCCACGATGAGGCGCTTCAGGTACAGCTCATCTGCGATGCGCAGATAGAGACGCATGTCGAGAGCATTGTGATGCGTGACGAACGGGCGGGCGGACGCACCGCCGTACAGCGGCTGCAGCACGGGCGTCTCCACCTCGATGTAGCCGCGATCGTCCAGGAAGCGTCGCACGGCGGTCACGACACGCGAACGCGCCATGAACACGGCGCGCACGTCCGCATTCACGGCCAGGTCCGCGTATCGCTGGCGGTAACGCTGCTCCACATCGGCGAACCCGCCATACACGCGGCGCTCGCCCGTAGCTTCGTCGATCTCTTCCTTGCCGAACGGCAGCGGCCGCAGCGCCTTCGCCAGCAGCTCGCAGGACGCGACGCGCACCGACACCTCGCCCGTCCGAGTCCGGAAGAGTGTGCCCTCCGCGCCCACCCAGTCCCCGGGATCGAGCAGTTCGAGCAGCCCGAACGAATCGCCCAGATCGTTCATCCGGAAGAACAACTGGATGCGGCCGTCGCGATCCGCCAGGTCGGCGAATACGGTCTTGCCGTGAGATCGCAGCGACAGCAGGCGCCCGGCGATCCGGACCGTCTCACCGATTCCACCGTCGCCCAGCGAACCGGCGCGCTCCTGTTCCTCGAATTCCGCGCGCGCCGGTGCTGTGTGGTGCGTCACGTCGTATCGATAGGCGTACGGCTCGATGCCGCGGCGCCTGAGCTCCTCGATCTTCGCGAGTCTGTCTTCGACCGCCTGCGTGCGTCGCTCCTGCATCCCCTCTCCAGACCTCCTGCCATCTGCCGCGGCCTTATGCGACACGCGAGCCGTATTCCTTCAGGAACTTCTCAATGAACGGGTCGATGTCCCCGTTCATCACACGCTGTACGTCGCCGACCTTCAGCTCCGTGCGATGATCGGTCACCTGCGTGTACGGCTGGAAGACGTAGGAGCGGATCTGATTGCCCCAGCCGATCTCCGTCTTCTCCGACTCGACCTTCTCCTTCTCCACGTTGCGAGCTGCCAGCTCCCTCTCGTAGAGGGCTGCGCGCAGCATCTTCATCGCGGTGGCCTTGTTCTGAAACTGGCTGCGCTCGTTCTGGCACGCGACCGCGATGCCGGTCGGTTCATGCGTGATGCGGACAGCCGAGCTCGTCTTGTTGACGTGCTGGCCACCCGCACCGGACGCGCGATAGACGTCGATCCGCAGGTCCTTGTCCTCGATCTCGATCTCGATCGTATCGTCCACGACCGGATAGACGAACACGCTGGCGAACGAGGTGTGACGACGGCTCTGGGAATCGAACGGCGAAATGCGCACCAGACGGTGCACGCCTTTCTCCGCCTTCAGGTAGCCGTACGCATACTGGCCCTTGACCTCGATCGTCACGCTCTTGATACCGGCCTCGTCGCCCGGCTGATGATCGAGCATCGTCAGTTCGAAGCCGTGTGATTCGGCCCAGCGCGTGTACATGCGCATGAGCATCTCCGCCCAGTCCTGCGATTCCGTGCCGCCCGCACCGGGATGAATGGTCAGCAGCGCGTCGCGACCGTCATCTGCACCGCTCAGCATCGCCCGCACCTCCAGGCGCTCCGCTTCCTTAATGTAGCGTTCGAGATCCGCGCGCCACTCGACCTTCATCGATTCGTCCGGGTCGGCGTCGAGCAGCTCCGCGAGCTCGCTCAATTCGCGGCCCCGTCGCTCGAGGTCCGTCCACGGATCGACCCAGGCCTTGAGCTGATTCGATTCTGAGATGGTGTCGCGCGCCGCGTCCTGCGAATCCCAGAAGCCGGGCTCGGACATGCGCGCATCGAGTGTGTTTATGCGGTCGTGTTTGGCAGCGATGTCAAAGGTAACCTCCGAGCGCACTCACGCGCTCGCGCATCTCTTCCAGCCGTTCCAGTTCCTGCGTGTCCATTGCCCGCTCCCTCCATGAAAAACCGGGGCCGACCAGAAGCTGGACGGCCCCGTGCGAAGTGTAGAAAAATAACGCGCCGGGTGTGTGCTTTCAACAGCCTGTACCCCGCCGCCGTCGTCGCGGGTTCAGAAAATCGGCTGTCCCCTGGCCAGTATGTCGTTCAGCGCGTTCCTGAAGTAGGGCGTTGACTTCGCCATCGGCTCGCCCACCTGCGCCGTGTACTCCTCCCAGCTCTTCATGATCTCGTCACGGAACTCCGTGCGCAGCGTCCCCGCCGCAAGGCATGCGTCACGGCGGTCCGGGTGGTATGCGACGATGTCGGAGACCAGCGCCCGCGCGATACGCTGCGCCCGCGCCTTCGGATCGCGTGAGCCGAACACGCCAGGTCGCGGCGCCGTGGCCGACGGGGACCCGCCGCCAGCGCCCCTTTGCCCGCCCGAAGAGGACATGGGCGCGCCGGCTCCCGCCGGCGGTGTGGGCCGCGAAGCACCCGATGGGCTCGCGGATGCGCCGGGAGGCGTCGACCGGGTCGGGCCGGCCGTGGGGGGAGCGGTCGTGGCAGGACGGCCGGAAGTACGGGCCTGGCCGGCCATCCCGCCGGCCACCCCGGGTCGCTCCTGCCCGTCGGCCCCGCTCGGCGAATACGCCGGGACATACCGCCCCGGCATCGCCGGCGCCGCAGTACCTGGCGAACCTCCACGATCCGTGGTCACCGGCCTGTCGCCCCCCGACGGCTCCTGCCCCGAAGCGCCCGACGTCCCACCCGCGGGATGTTGCGATACCGACGGGTCGGCGACGGAAGGTTCGGGCGTCGGCGTGCCCTGCCCGCCGGCCTCGGCACCCGGACGGGATTCCGCACGTCCTTCAGCGCTGCCCGGTCCCTCGGCTGCCGACGGTGCATCCGACCCGGTCGTCATGTCGGAACCGGCCGTCCTCTCCCCGGAACCGGCCGCATTGTCCCCGGAACCGGCCGCGTCCCCTCCGGGCGCGGCGGTCGGCGCTCCGGACTGCGCGGTCGGCACAGCGGACCGGGCCGCGGCGGCCTGGCCCCCGGAGGGCGGACTCGCACTGGACGCGGTTCCGGCGGCTGACACGTGGAAGGTCGCCGCGCAACGGGCGCAGCGGGCGCGTACGCCTGCGGCGGGAATCCTCGACGCGTCGACGCGGAAGACGGTCTGACAGTTCGGGCAGCGAATGTTCATGGCTCGGTCGTTACCTCGAGCTCGTCGCCGCTGACGAGCGTGCGGCCGAAGAACCGGCCCTGCGCGTCGGTACGGCGGTCAACAGCGTAGACGGAGCCCGGCAGCTTCTTGGCAAAGGTCTTCATTTCCGTGGCCAGCTCGCTCACCCGGGCGGTATGCTCGAACTTGCGATGCTGATTCGTGACGACGCCGATCGACAGGGTCATGACGGGCACCCAGAGGATGTTGCCACGCCGGTCCCGGCCGAGGAAGTAGCCGGCCCGACGATCCTCCTCCGTGTACTGGTACGGAATCAGTTCGTCGAAGACTTCGATGATCTCTTCACAGCACGCACGCATCTGGTCCAGTGCGATGTTGAAGATGAAGTCATCGCCGCCTATGTGGCCGATGAACCCCTCCGGCGAGTGGCCCTTGACAATGTCGCGCAGGAGCCGGGCCAGCATGCGGATCACTCGATCGCCCTCGTTGTAGCCGTAGCGATCGTTGAATTCCTTGAAATGGTCCAGATCCGCATAGCACACGGCGAAGAGTTCCTCGCGTCGGATGCGGTCGCCAATGTCGCGCTCGATCTGGACGGTGCCCGGGAGGCGCGTGGTCGGGTGGACACTGACATCGCGGTCGGCCCGGCGCAGGATCATGCGGAGGCGCAGGAGCTGCTCGCGCGGCTCCATCGCTTCCGTCAGGACCTCATCCGCGCCGGCTTCCAGCGCGGCCAGCACGAGATCCTCCCGACCGGTCGGAGTCAGTATGACGATGGGGACAATGGCGCTGAAGGCGTCCAGCTTCAGCTGTGCACACAGTTCTGCAGTCGCGCGCTCACCCTCGCCGTCCACCACCACGGCGGACGGGAAGCCGCGATTGACGAGCGCGACTACATCATCTGCCGATCCACATGGGATGAGCGTAAGCCCCTGCTCCGCGGCGAAAGTGTTCAGGAACTCCGGGGCACGGCGACCACACGGTAAGTAATAGACGAAAACGTTTCGTGAACCCATGCAAGACGGAAGAAAAGCACCCCGGTGAGAACGCAG
>JAGTUV010000388.1 GCA_018224305.1 Gemmatimonadota bacterium | reverse complement strand
GGCGGCGACGAAAGCCTGAATCCTGTCCGGTGACTTCCGGCCCGGCACGGACTCGACGCCCGAACTGACATCCACGATGGCCGGCCGCAGCAGGGATATCGCGCCAGCCACGTTCTCCGGCGTGAGCCCTCCCGCCGCGATGACGCGCATGTCGCCGGGTAGCCCGGCGGCCGCAGCCGCAGCCCAGTCGAACCGTGCGCCCGCGCCACCATGCGCGTCCGGCGACCAGCCATCGAGCAGCAGGGCGTCCACCCTGCCCCTCCAGGTCCGAGCACCCGTCACGACATCGGACGGGTCCCGCACACGCACGGCCTTCCACACTTCGCACCCTGCTCCGGCGCGGATCTGCTTCACCAGGCCGACCGCCTCATCTCCATGCAGCTGCACCGCATCGAGCTTCAGCAGCCTCACGGCATCGAGCACTTCGGCCGCTGTCGGGTCCACGAACACGCCGACCCGCCGCATGGATGCCGCCACCGCGTGGAAGATAACGGCCGCCTGTGTCACTGTCTGCGTGCGCCCCCTGCCGGGTGCCAGGATGACGCCCGCCCAGGCAGCGCCGGCCGCCGCGGCCGCCCGCGCATCCGCACCATGGCACAGGCCGCAGATCTTCACCGCCACTGCGTCCACCGCCCCGGCCGTCATCCGGCCTCCCCGCAGCGAAGTGCGTCGTGCGGTGGCCATTCGTGGTCCGGTCGCCTGTCCATCAACGCCCTTCCCGCGCGACGCTCGAGAACGCCCCGATGAGATCCGCCGGGTCGTCCACACGCATCAACGCCTCACCCACCAGCACCGCGTCCACACCCGCACGGGCGAGCCGCTCCACGTCCTGAACCGTTTGCACACCGCTCTCGCCCACGAGCACCATCTCCCCGGGAACGTAGCGGGCCAGACGCTCCGTCACTCCCAGGTCCGTCGTAAACGTGGCCAGGTCACGGTTGTTCACCCCCACGATCCGGGCGCCGGCCTTCAGCGCCTGCTCGACTTCGGACTCGTCATGCACTTCCACCAGCGCCCCCAGCTCCAGTTCCGTCGCCAGCGCGACGAAGTCACTCAGTTGCCCGCCGTCCAGGATGCGTGCGATCAGCAGTACTGCCGACGCGCCGGCCGACCGCGCCTCGTACACCTGGAGCGCGTCGATCGTGAAGTCCTTTCGCAGCAACGGCACGCCCGCCACCCCGGCTGCCGATTCCAGATCGCTCAGCGAACCGCCGAAGAACTGGCTGTCCGTCAGCACGCTGACCGCCGCCGCCCCCGCCTCCCCGTACGTACGGGCGACGGACGCCGCTGTGGCGTCCCCGCGGATCTCTCCCGCCGACGGCGAGCGGCGCTTCACCTCGGCGATCACGCCGATTCCGGGGCGCCGCGCCAGTGCGTCCTCGAATCCGGCCGGCACCGGTGTCCCTTCCGCCCGCCGCCTCACTCCAATCGCGTCCCGGCGCAATGCCTCCACCTCGCCGACCTTGACTTCGACGATCTTCTCGAGGACGCCGGACAATTCTCTTGCGTTTCGGGTCACCTTCGGGTATACTGCCTTTCGGTTGTTCTTCGGCTTCGCGCACCACCGGCCCGGCGGCGCGCGAAGTCACAGATCCGAGCCTGAACGGAGAGGCGTCGCGATGCCGTTGACGAAGCGTCAGAAGGAGATACTCGATTTTCTCGAGTTGTTTCTGGCCGAGTACGGGTACCCGCCGAGCTACGAAGAGATCGCGCGGAATTTCGGGTACACGTCGCTCGCCACCGTGCACGAGCATCTCGAGAATCTGAGCGACAAGGGATATATCCGAAAGAGTCGCAATTCGAGCCGGTCGATCGAGCTGGTCCCGTCGGGCGGGGGTGTGAGTGCGGTGGAGTTGCCACTGCTGGGTCTGGTGGCGGCGGGCCAGCCGATCGAGGCGGTGGTGGATGAGGAAAGCGTGGCGGTACCGGAGGATCTGGTGAGCCGCGGAGGTCGCCACTATGTACTGAAGGTTCGTGGCGACTCGATGATTGACGAGCAGATCCGGGATGGCGACTACGTGATCGTCAACTCGCGCAACCGTGCGGACAACGGCGAAATGGTGGTCGCACTGGTGCACGGCGACTCGGCAACGGTCAAGAAGTATTATCGCGAGGGCGACGGCCGGATCCGCCTGCAGCCGGCGAACGTGACGATGTCACCGATGTACTTTCCGTCGGAAGATGTGATGGTCCAGGGTGTGGTGGTCGGCGTCATCAGGAGGTATTGAGATGCGAAAGCAGACGTTCATGGTGGGGCGTACGACGGGCAACAAGACGCTGGTGGTGTTCGTGAGCATGGCGAACAGTCCGATTGTGGGTCCGTGGACGGTGAGGGCCGTCATTTCGTCCAACTGACAAGCGGACGCGGAACCCACCTTTCAGAACGACCCAACCAGACGGCCTGGTGTCCCGGCGCGACAACACATGCTCGCGCCGGGACTTTTTTCAGCGCCGGGCGCCAGTGCGGGTGTCAGCGCGGGGCGCCAGCGCAGGGTGTTGGCGCGGGACGGTGTCAGGCAGCCCGTTCGGCGGCCTTGGCGGCATCGCGAAGCCGGTCGAGCGCCGCCAGGGCACGTCCGGAGTCGATGCTCTGCTCGGCCGCTACGAAGCCATCGGCGATCGACTCCGTCAGTCCTGCCACGTAAATCGCGGCGGCCGCGTTGATCGCCACAGCCGCGCGGGCGACATCGGGCGCCTTTCCACGCAGAACCTGGAGCACCAGGCGTGCATTGTCCGCGGGATCTCCGCCCGCCAGAGCTGCCGGGTCGAGGTCGCGGCCGGGCAGCAGATCGCGCAGATCGAGTGTGGTCGAGGTTACGGCCCCGTTGCGCACATCGAGCATGCGCGTGGGACCGATGGGGCTCAACTCGTCCATGCCGGGCTCACCGTGGACGACGAGTGCGTGAAGGTGGCCCAGTTCGCGGAGCGCGGACGCGATGAGATCGAGCAGCGCGGGGTCAGCCACGCCGACGACCTGCCGCCGCGCTCCCGCCGGGTTCGTCAACGGCCCGAGCAGGTTCATGATGGTCGGCATGCGCAGTTCCCGGCGCACGGGTGCGACGTGGCGCATAGCCGGATGCAGCAGCGGAGCAAACATGAATACCAGGCCGGCGCGCTCGAGCACTTCGGCCATGCCATCCGGAGACAGCTCGATCGGCACATCGAGCGCTTCCAGTATGTCCGCGCTACCGCAGCGTGAGCTGAAGGATCGGTTGCCGTGCTTGGCAATGCGCACACCGGCGCCGGCTGCCACGAATGCGGCGGCCGTCGAGATGTTGAACGTCGTGATCGATCCGCCGCCGGTCCCGCACGTATCCACCAGCTCTTCCGGCCGTGACGCAGCCACCGGTACCATAGCCCGACGAAGCGCCCGCACACCGGCGGCGACCTCTTCCGGCAACTCGCGCCTTGCCTTCATTGCCACGAGCAACGCAGCGATCTGGACGGGCGTCGCTCTGCCCTGCATGACGATGTCGAATGCTGCCTCCGCATCGGCTCCGCTCAGACGCCCTTCTCCCGCCGCCCGGGCGATCAGGATGCCCAGGTCCGGCAGTTCCTCGTGCTGCGGATCATTCCGACCTTCCGTGTTGCTCATCATGCGCCGTTGCGAGGTATTCCGCGTGGTCAACTGCCGCGCGCGGCAGGAAGGCGTACCGTAACCGGCACGATTCTGCAAGTGCGGCAGCAAATCACCGCGGTCTTCGTCCTCTGCCTTGCAGGCCGGCGCCGCGGCCTTAATCTAAGCGCGCTGCCGGCCGCCGTGCCGGCGATTACCGGTGGAGCACGCGATGACGAAAATTGTGGTGACGGGCGCGGCCGGTCAGGTGGGAACCGAACTGGTACCGGCGCTGCGTGAAGTCTATGGCGAAACGGAAGTGCTCGCGACGGATGTACGCGTCCCCGGAACGGGCACCCTGCTGGATGGTCCTTTCGAGGCGCTCGACTGCCTCGACGCCGCGGCGGTGGCCGAGGTCGTCCGTCGCCATGCCGCAGACACCATCTACCATCTCGCGGCCCTGCTGTCGGCGTCCGCCGAGCAGAAACCACAGCTGGCATACGAAGTCAACATGGGCACACTGGTCAACGTCCTGGAAGTCGCACGCGATGCGCACTGTGCGGTGTTCACACCCAGCTCGATCGGCGCGTTCGGACCCGGCACACCGTCCGATCCCGCGCCGCAGGACACGGTGCAGCGGCCGAGCACGATGTATGGTGTCACGAAGGTCGCCGGCGAACTCCTCTGCGACTACTACCACAGCCGCTTCGGTGTCGACACGAGGGGCCTGCGCTTCCCGGGCCTGATCTCCCATGTTGCGCCGCCCGGCGGCGGGACGACGGACTACGCGGTGGAGATCTACTACGACGCATTGGAGAGCGGCCGTTACACGTGCTTCCTTTCCGCGGACACGCAGCTGGACATGATGTATATGCCTGACGCAGTGCGCGCTGCGATCGAGGTCATGGAGGCGGACCCGTCGCGGCTGCGCCATCGCAATGCGTTCAATGTCACCGCCATGCAGCTGACACCTGCCACGCTCGCGGATGCGATTCGCGCCGAGGTTCCCGGCTTCGAGATCGCATACGACGTCGATCCGGTACGTCAGCGCATCGCGGAGTCGTGGCCTCGACGGATCGACGACTCGGCCGCGCGTGATGAATGGGGCTGGAGTCACCGGTACGACCTCGCTTCCATGACGAAGGACATGCTGACCCACCTCAAAGCGAAGCTCGGCGCGGATGCGGGCCACAGGAAGCTCGGCGCGGACGCCGGCCACGGAAGGAACTGAACCATGCCTCTCGATCGAGTAGTCGAAGTCCTCGCCGCACACGTTGCGGACCTGGAGGAACGCGGTACGGCGAAGGGTGCCGAGACAGTCGTGACGGAGGTGGTCGGGCCGCGTGACGGGCGCGGGCCGCGGTTCCGCCTCGCCGACTCCGGCACGCGCGAGTTCCTGCGCATGAACTCCAACTCCTACCTCGGTATGTCGCTGCACCCAGATGTCATCGCCGCGGAGGAAGAGGCGGCTCAGCGATACGGCGCCGGACCGGGCGCGGTTCGTTTCATCAGCGGTACGTACGACGCACACGTCGAACTGGAGCGGAAGCTGGCTGCGTTTCATGCGCGCGAAGCCGCGATGATCTTCAGTTCCGCATACGCGACGGTCGTGAGCACGCTCGTTCCGCTGACGACGGACCGCACGATACTCATCAGTGATGAACTGAACCACAACTGCATCATCAACGCGATGCGCCTGTCACGCCCGCTCGACAAGGCCGTGTATGCGCATTCGAACATGGCGGAACTGCGTAGGTCCCTCGAGAAGGCGTCATCGCAGGATGCCGCGCGCGCGATCGTAGTGACGGACGGCATCTTCAGCATGCGCGGCGATCATGCGCCGCTCGACGAGGTGATGAGCATCGCGGCGGAGTTCGATGACCGTTTCCCCGAGAACGTCATTGTCATCGTGGACGATTCGCACGGTGTCGGTGCGTTCGGCAGCACGGGCCGCGGTACGGAGGAGTATACGGCCGCACCGCCCGCGGATGTGCTCGTGGGCACGCTGGGCAAGGCGTTCGGCGTGAACGGCGGATACGTGACTTCTCGCGAGGCCGTCGTACGCTTTCTGCGCGAGAGCGCGCCGATGTACATCTATTCGAATCCGATCACGCCCGCGGAAGCGAGTGCGGCCCTGAAGTCGCTCGAGCTCCTCGACAGCGCCGACGGACGCGCCCTGCTGGAACATCTGCGCAGCCTGACCGGCAGGTTCGAGTCGGGCCTCGTGCGGCTCGGCTTCGAGGTGATCGCCGGTGAACACCCCGTCGTGCCGCTCATGGTGCGGGACACGGCCCGGACCCGCGCCCTCGTGCGCCACCTGCGGGATCACGGCGTGCTCGCCACGGGCCTGGCGTTCCCCGTCGTGCCGCGCGGCGATGAGGAAATCCGCTTCCAGGTGAACGCCGATCACACCGAGGCCGATATCGACCAAGTGCTGGACATTCTGTCGCGATTCGAGGCCGCATGACGGCCGGCCCCGCGCCGGGCTACCGCCGCCTCGCCGACTGGTATCGTCGCGCGCCCGCCGGGCGACGTTGACACCGCCTCGCGCGCACGTAGCTTTCCGTCGGTGAGCGGCAGGATGGAGGCGGACGAGCACCGGATACGGCTGACGCTGCATTATGACGGCGGCGACTTCGCCGGCTGGCAGGTGCAGCCGGGTGCGCGCACCGTGCAGGGCGAGCTGGAGGCGGCGCTGCTTCGGCTGACGGGTCGCGCCGACCGCGTAACCGGTGCCGGGCGCACCGATGCCGGCGTCCACTCGACAGGACAGGTGGTCGGTGTGGTCGTGCCTGAACGCTGGGACCCGGCGGAACTCAGGCGCGCGCTCAATGCCGTACTGCCACGCGACGTCTGGGTGGCGGCGGCGCAGACCGCGGCGGACGATTTTCACGCACGATATCACGCCGTCGCCCGGGGGTACGTGTACAGGATCGGGACGGCCGACATATCACGCTCGCCGTTCGTGAGACGCTGGTGCTGGCCGCTCGCTCAGTCGGTGTCGCTGGACCGGCTGAACGATGCGGCCGCTCGCTTTCAGGGGGAGCATTCGTTCCGTGCGTTCGCGAAGGCAGGCCAGCCGCACCTCGGCGAGCAGAGCATGGTGCACGTAGCGCGCTGGCGTGCGACGTCAGGGACGACAGCGACATTTCAAGTCGTGGCCAATCGCTTCCTGCACCACATGGTACGCTACATGGTCGGAACCATGGTGGAGGCAGCGATCGAGCGGCGGCCGGCGGATGACATCGATGCGCTGCTGCGCAACGAGCCGGGACTCGTGATGTCGCGACCAGCGCCCGCGGCAGGTCTGTACCTGGCACGCGTGTATTACGACATGGCGGACATCGCCACACTGGACACCGAACCGGACAAAGACTGGAGCGTTGGGGACGCAGCCGATGAAATTCTTTCTTGACAGTGCAGACGTATCCGAGATCCGTCGCGCCATGGACGCGGGACTGATCGACGGCATCACCACGAATCCGTCACTGCTCGCGAAGGTGGCAGGTACGGACCATGACCCGCGCGATGTCCTCGCCGAGATCTGCCGGATCGTGCCCGGCCCGATCAGCGCGGAGGTCGTCGCCACGACGCGTGATGAAATGCTGCGCGAGGGCCGCGATCTCGCGAAGCTCGCCGACAACATCGTCGTGAAGGTGCCGCTCACCGAGGCCGGCCTCATGGCCTGCCGGCAGTTCCGCTCCGAGGACATTCGCGTGAATGTCACGCTCTGCTTCTCCGCTGCGCAGGCACTGCTCGCGGCGAAGGCGGGCGCGTCCTACATCTCGCCGTTCGTGGGCCGGCTCGATGACATTGCGCAGGACGGCATGGAGCTGATCGAACAGATCGTCCAGATCTATGGCAACTATGATTTCCCGACCGAAGTGCTGGTCGCGTCCGTGCGTCATCCGGTGCATGTGGTTCAGGCCGCGCTGATTGGCGCGGACGTCGCAACGGTCCCCGCCAAAGTGCTTCACCAGCTGATGCAGCATCCGCTCACGGACAAGGGGCTGGCTGCATTCCTGGCCGACTGGGAGAAGCTGCCGGAGGCGAAGCGGGTGATCTGATGTCGGCAACCCGGACGTTCTGTAACTTCACCCGCAGCGCAGGCGCACCGTGGCAGTGATCGACGGGCCCGATACCGGCTATCGCAACCCGCTCGTGGAGCGGTATGCATCGCGCGAGATGAGCGCGATCTTCTCGCCGGCCTTCAAGTTCGGGACGTGGCGGAAGCTCTGGCTCGCGCTGGCCGAGGCGGAGCAGGCACTGGGACTCGAGATACCGGACAGTGCCATCACCGCGATGCGGGCGCAGCTCGACAACATCGACCTGACGCGCGCGGCAGAGCTGGAGAAGCGGCTGCGCCACGATGTGATGGCGCACGTGCACCATTTCGGCGAGGTCGCGCCAGACGCAAAGGCATTCATCCACCTCGGTGCGACGAGCGCGTACGTCACGGACAATACCGAGCTGCTTCAGCACCGCGATGCCCTGATGCTCGTGCGCCGGCGACTCCTCGCCTGCGTCGCCGCGCTGGCCGTGTTCGCACGGGAACACCGATCGCTGCCGACACTCGGTTTCACCCATTTCCAGCCGGCTCAACCGACGACGGTCGGCAAGCGCGCGACGCTCTGGATTCAGGACCTCCTGCTGGATCTCGAGGAACTCGATTTCCGGCTCGACAACATCCGATTCCGCGGCGTGCGCGGCACGACGGGCACGGAGGCATCGTTCCTCGAGCTGTTCAACGGGGACGGCAGCAAGGTCGATGAGCTGAATCGCCGAATTGCATCCGCAATGGGGTTCGATCGGCTCTATGCCGTCACGGGACAGACGTACACCCGCAAGACGGACTACGCGTACCTGGCATCGCTCGCGGGCATCGCGACGTCGTCTTCGAAGTTCGCGCACGACATCCGGCTGCTCCAGCATCTGAAGGAGATCGAGGAGCCGTTCGAAGACGAGCAGATCGGCTCATCCGCGATGGCCTACAAGCGCAACCCGATGCGAACCGAACGGATCTCGGCGCTCGCACGCCACGTGATCGTGCTGACAATGGATCCGGCGTTCACGGCCGCCACACAGTGGCTCGAGCGGACGCTCGACGATTCTGCGAACCGGCGCGTGGCCATACCAGAGGCATACCTCGGCATTGACGCGGTCCTGCTGTTGCAGCACAACGTGGGCGCGGGACTCGTCGTGCGGTCCGGCGTCATCCGCCGGCACCTGGATGACGAGCTGCCGTTCATGGCCACGGAAACGATACTCATGCATGCCGTACGGCGCGGTGGCGACCGACAGGACCTGCACGAGCGGATCCGCCGCCATTCCGTTGCCGCAGCCGAACGCGTCAAGGACCACGGCGAACGCAATGACCTGATGGAACGCATCATCGCGGACAGCGCGTTCGGTATGGATCGCGCTGAGATCGAGAGCATGCTGGACCCGGCGCGGTTCACAGGCCGCGCGGCCGAGCAGGTCAACAACTTCCTGAGGAACGAGGTGGAGCCAGTGCTCGAGAGGATGAATACGAAGGACGCCGTGCCGGAGTTGCGGGCATGAGCGCCACGGTGGGCAAGACCGATCTGCCGCTGTCGCTGGTCGCGCGCGGCAAGGTGCGTGACGTGTATGCAGTCGGTGATGATCGACTGCTGATCGTCGCGACGGACCGTATCAGTGCGTTCGACGTCGTGCTGCCGCAGCCGATCCCGCGGAAGGGTGCGGTGCTGACACAACTCACGGCGTGGTGGCTCACGAAGATCTCCGACATCACACCGAACCACCTGATCAGCGCGGACACCGATGCCATCGCGGCGGCGGTGCCGGAGCTGGCGGACACGCGCGATATCTGGGGCCAGCGCTCCATGCTGGTCCACCGGGCGAAGGTAGTGCCGATCGAGTGCGTGGTGCGCGGCTTCATCTCGGGCTCCGCGTGGTCGGAGTACCGCAAGCGCGGCACGCTCGCGGGCGAACCGCTGCCGGAGGGGCTGCGTGAGAGCCAGCGACTCGATCCTCCCATCTTCTCGCCTGCGACGAAGGCGGAGACGGGGCACGACGAGAACATCACGTTCGCGCAGATGCGCGACGCGGTCGGCGCCGGACTGGCTGACGATCTGCGCCGCCGCAGCCTGGCGATCTACGAGCGCGGTCGCGACATCGCCGCTGATGCTGACATCATCCTGGCCGATACGAAGTTCGAATTCGGCACGCTGCCTGACGGCACGCTGGTGCTCATCGATGAAGTCCTGACGCCGGATTCATCGCGGTTCTGGCCACGGGAATCGTTCCAGGTGGGACGTGGCCAGCCATCACTCGACAAGCAGCCGGTGCGCGACTACCTGGAAGGGCTGGTCGGCGCGGGCAACTGGAACAAGGAGCCGCCGCCGCCGGACCTGCCTGATGCCGTGGTCACGGAGACGTCGGAGCGGTACCTCGGCGTGTTCAGGCGCCTTACGGGCGTGGCACTCGACGATTTCCCCTCGCACGATCCCGCCGCCGCGGGACGCGGGGCCGGAACGTGAGTCGTCGATGAGGCCGGTCCGCCCACGGCTTCAACGCGGCATCATCATCGTGCCGAGCGCGCTGACGCTCGGCAACCTGCTGTTCGGCATCTGGGCCATCGTATCCGCGGCGCGCGGGGACTTCGAGCGCGCTGCCTGGCTGATCGTCTTCGCAGGCATCTTCGACACGGTAGATGGCCGCGTTGCCCGCGCGACTTCGACCGGCAGCCGATTCGGCGAGGAACTGGATTCCCTGGTGGACGCGATCAGCTTCGGCGTCGCGCCCGCCCTCATCATCTATTTCCTGTTCCTGAATGATGGCACGTGGGGCTGGGTCGCCGCGTTCTTCTATGTGTCGAGCACGGTCATCCGGCTGGCCCGCTTCAACGTGGAGCAGGCTGGCCACGCGAAGGTGTCATTCCACGGGCTGCCATCGCCATCGGCAGGCATGACGCTCGCCACATTCTATCCGTTCAGCCAGACTGCATTCTTCCAGACGACCCTCAGTGCGTGGCGCTGGCCGGAACTCATCACCGGCCTCATGATCGTGCTCGGCTTCCTCATGATGAGCCACATCCTCTATCCGGTCGTACCGAAATTCGGGTTCCGCACGAAGCGCGGCATCCTGACAGGTCTGTTCATGCTGGCGTGCATTACGGCCGCCATCGCAACGCCGTCCATTTTCTTCTTCCCGGCCTTCATGGCATACGTGAGCTACGGCATTCTCAAGTCGCTCGCGATCGGGTTCTTCGAGCGCATGCCCGACGTCGACCCGATGCTGGACGAGGAAGTCGGAGACGAGGCGGGGGCGGAGTTGCGTGACATCGATTATCGCGAGTTGTCGCCGTGGCAGCGCTTCCGCAAGCAGCGGCAGGTGCGGCGTTATTACGGTGCCGACGATCAGGAGGATCATCTGTGAGCAGGTATACGGCAGAAGTACGAATCACACCGCGGGCGGGCCTTCTGGACCCCGAAGGCAAGGCGGTGCAGAACGCGCTGCACTCGCTCGAGTTCGGTGATGTCGAGGACGTGCGCGTTGGCCGGCTCATCCGTCTGCGCCTGCGTGCGGACACTGATGACAGTGCGCGGCGCAGTGCGGACGAGATGTGCCGCAAACTGCTCGCCAACCCGGTCACCGAGGATTACGAGATCGTGCTCGTGAAGGGCAACTGATGCGCGCGGCGATCGTCACGTTCCCCGGCTCCAACTGCGACTACGACTGCTACAAGGCCGTGACGGACGTGCTCGGGGAGGATGCGTACTTCGTCTGGCATCGCGAGCAATCCGTCGGTGACTGCGACCTCGTCATCCTGCCTGGCGGCTTCAGCTACGGCGACTACCTGCGAGCCGGGGCCATTGCGCGGTTCAGTCCAATCATGCAGGACGTGCAGCGTTTTGCAGACGAGGGCGGCTATGTGCTCGGCATCTGCAACGGGTTCCAGGTGCTGTGCGAGGCCGGCATGCTGCCCGGCGCCCTCGTTCGGAACCGTTCGCTGAAGTTCCAGGGTGAACGCGTATACATCCGCGTGGAGAACACCGACACCGCGTTCACAGCGCACTATGAGCCCGCGCAGATGCTGCACCTGCACATCGCGCACGGCCAGGGCAACTACGTGGCCGACAGCCAGGTGATCGCGAAGCTCGAGGCCGAGCGCAGGGTGATCTTCCGCTACGTCGACGAGAGCGGCCAGCCCACCGATGAAGGCAACGCGAACGGCTCCGTCAACAACATCGCCGGCATCATCAATGACGGCGGCAACGTGCTCGGACTGATGCCGCATCCTGAACGATCCGTCGAAGCGCTGCTCGGCTCCACGGACGGCCTGCCGATTTTCACCTCGCTCGCGGAACACCTCACTGCTGCCGCGAGGTCCGCATGACGACGAACAGGGCCGGTGGCGTTGACCACGGCATGGCCACTGGCGCGAAGGCGCGGGCGGATGCCGCTGACGCGGCCGCTGACGCCAGCGGTTCAGGCGTAACGACCGGGTCCGATGTCGCCCCCGGCGCACCACTTCCCCGTCCGGGTGACCCGCCGATCACCGCTGAGCTCGTCGCCGATCACGGACTGAGCGAGGATGAGTACCGCCTGATCCGCAGCGCCCTCGGTCGCGAGGCGACGTACACGGAACTGGGCGTTTTCAGCGCCATGTGGTCGGAGCACTGTGGCTACAAGAACTCGAAGCCGCTGCTGCGGCAGCTCCCGACGACGGCGCCGTGGGTGCTCCAGGGACCGGGTGAGAACGCCGGCGTCATCGACATCGGTGACGGTTACGCGATCGCGTTCAAGATCGAGTCGCACAACCATCCGTCCGCCGTGGAGCCGTACGAAGGTGCGGCGACGGGTGTCGGCGGGATCCTGCGCGACGTGTTCACCATGGGTGCTCGCCCGATAGCGGTTCTGGATTCGCTCCGCTTCGGTTCGCTCGCACGACCGCGCGTGCGCTACCTGTTCAGCGGCGTGGTCAAGGGCATCGGGGACTATGGCAATGCAGTCGGCATCCCGAACATCGGGGGCGAGGTCTACTTCGACGATGCGTACGAGGGCAATCCGCTCGTCAATGCGATGGCGATCGGCCTCATGCGCACGGACGAACTGATCCGCGGCGAGGCGACCGGCGTCGGCAATCCGATCATGGCTGTGGGCGCGCGCACGGGCCGGGACGGGATTCATGGTGCGACGTTCGCCTCGGAAGAGCTGAGCGAGGAGACGGAAGCGAAGCGGCCGCAGGTGCAGGTGGGCGACCCGTTCACCGAGAAGCTGCTGCTGGAGGCGTCACTCGAACTCATTCGCAGCGGCTACATTGTCGGCATCCAGGATATGGGCGCCGCGGGGCTGGCATCCAGCTCGAGCGAGATGGCCGCACGGGCCGGTACCGGTATCGATATCGACGCGGCACTCGTACCCGTTCGTGAGCCTGACATGACGCCGTACGAGATCCTGCTGTCCGAGTCACAGGAGCGCATGCTCGTGGTGGCGAAGGCCGGCCGCGAGGATGACGTCATTGCCATTCTCCGGAAATGGGAGCTGGAGGCCGCAGTCATCGGGCACGTCACGGATGACGGCATGTATCGGGTCCGCGAGAACGGTGTGGTGGTCTGTGAGATACCGGGTGAGCCGCTCGTCAACGAGTGCCCGACATATGTCCGGGAAGCGCGCGAATCGGAGAAGGTACAGCGGCTGCGCAGCTGGACGCCCGCGGAGATCGATACAACGCACACGCGCGAACACGCCGGTCGCGTGCTGCTGCGGTTGCTCGGCTCGCCGAACATCGCGTCGAAGCGCTGGGTCTACAATCAGTACGACACGACGGTGCGCACGAACACGGTGGTTGCGCCTGGCGGTGATGCCGGCGTTCTACGGATCCGCGGCACCCGCCGCGGCGTTGCAGCAACCGTCGACTGCAACGGCCGCTACGTCTATCTGAACCCGCGGCGCGGCGCGATGATCGCCGTGGCGGAAGCCGCGCGTAACCTCGTGTGCACGGGCGCCCGGCCGCGCGCGATCACGAACAATCTGAATTTCGGGAATCCGTTGAAGCCTGAGGTGTACTACCAGCTGCGCGAGGCAGTACTGGGAATGGGCGAAGCGTGTGCGGCGTTCGAGACTCCCGTGACGGGCGGCAACGTGTCGCTGTACAACGAGAATCCGAACGGCGCCATCTACCCGACACCGGTGGTGGGGATGATCGG